>CAZUPX010001243.1:0-3207 GCA_964622155.1 uncultured Planctomycetaceae bacterium
CCCAGAGGGCCTAAAGACCTTCATAATCGATGGATCAGTTTTTCAACAGCAGGTCACAGTCAACGACTGACGTACAACAAGCGGTCGCGGAACTGTATCGCTTGAAGTGACGTGGATAGATTAAGTGTGATGGCGCACAGACTCGATACTCTTACTCAGTTACGCAGCCGCTCAAGTTCCTCTCGCATCAGCGGCCGTCCGCCATAGGAAGTATCTTGCGCATCGACGAACTTCCATTTGCCCTCTGTAAAATCGTACTGCAACACCCACTCTACTACAGACACGTCCGACATATCGAACGACTTCGTAAACGCTTCCGCGTCCTTCCGTGTCGCGAAATCGCTAAACACCTGGCGCACAGGAAAATGAACCGTGCCCTTGTATGGAGTCACCAGCGATTCGGTCTTTACTACATCGACCTTTATCCCATCCTGCTCGACCTTATAGACCCATCGAAAAAATGGCTTCTCGTCGGCGAGCCTGCTCTTTGGTTCAGTGATAATTGCCGGCTTGCTTTCAAGTCGGGCCGCGGCATCGTTGACCTCGCTCCTGAGCGACGCAACGGGGTCTCGCGCGCCACAGCCCGCCTCAATCAGCACTGAAGCAGAAAGAATCCCCAATACTTTAAGCGAAGTGTTTGACATCTCTCATTCCCTTTGCAGTTGTAAGCTAGTTCAGTATCCACTGTGCCGACGCCGCACTCTCACCATTCCTTCGGAATCACGTTGCCGGCCTCACTCGCTCTTAGTCCACTTAGCAAGCGGCTGCCTCAATTTCTTCAACTTCTTAAACCCGCGCTGTCTGTTGAGAGTATTTGCTTTTGTATCGCACCGATAAATGTGCCTGAACAGTCCTTCCAGTTCAGCAATTTCCTCATCGCGGATGTTATCCCAAACCTGAAACAACGAAAAGTGATTCCATAGCTCCTTCTTGCGTCTTGCGTGCCCCCGAAACTTGTACAAGACGTACACACCCCGCACTTGAAGCGGTAAACGCCGATAGTCGGCCTGCGGAACGACCTCGCAGCTCCGCTTAATCAATCGGGAGTGGGCTTTGGGGCATCGTGTGCAAACCTCATTGGGATTTGTTCTACGCGGAGCCGCTTCGTTGTGTCTTGCTCTCAGCAACAAGCTCACGCCGCGCTTCTACTGACATCAACACCCACGCCCACTCATTCCCCGCGTAGTAGTCCAACAGATACAACAAGTCGTTGACGACATCCCGATAGAGCCGCACATCGTTCGCGGACATTTTCAGTTCACCTTTATGCACTAACTCGTTTCGAGCCATGTTGCACTTGTCGAATACGTCATGCACATACTTGGGCACAAATGCTTTGCCTTCGACCGTCAGCACAGCGGGCAGCGTCGGCAAGTAGTGTTTTAGCATCTTCGCAATTGGCGGTGCCTGTACATTAGAAACGAGCCATGCCGCGTGAGGTGCAACGGCGGCCACATACTGCTTCAACCCAACTTCGGCAGCAGCGGTCAACATTACAAAGGCGCTTCTCCGATGGGACACAATCAATTCGCTTGCTTCAAGTAGTAGCTCTCTGCTAACCGGAGGGTCGGGTTCGGAAGCAAGAGCGTGAGTAACCTTCGCTCTGAATTCATCAGGCGTGCAAGGGTACACAGACTTGATTGCCAGCCCTGTCGCTGGTGGTGGCGGTAATCGTCGCCAACAGATGCCGTCGAGCGACAGAAATGTGCGGGCCGAATTCTCAGTCTTGTAATGCCCTCCGAGTTGCCAACGTATTCGATTCACGATACGCGACATTCTCGCATTGCTCTCGTGCCGAAGGTCCTCGACCACTCTCTATCCGCATTTTCTTCCCAGTCGAAGGGCCACCTATTGTTGTCTCCAATCGCTCCGACTAGAGCCTCTATATGTGCTGGTGCTTCAATCTGACGGACAGCCTCTAGCGTGTAGGCAAGTAAATTGTTCGGCGTCGGCGTGAGGCGCACACTCTCATCGCCTACCGCGATTTCATCCGACTCGCGTGGGTCAACGTGGAGCTTTATTGTGACAGGCGTTGTCAGTTCGCTTTTTACAAACATCGCTAGTCCAACTCCCGCCAGCGGTACGTCATTCTTTTCTGCCGCTTTGTTTGCTGACGGGAGAAACGGTGTCAGGAGCCGATTCTTGGGACAAAAGAGTCGATTGGAAGAAAACTGGACTGACTGCCGACCCCGTCTTCTCCCTGCTCACCCCGCCGGTTTGAGCATCAATTTGTGCACGGTCTCGCCGGGCAAGAATGGCGTGGGCTTTCCATCGCACCAGGCGCGGTGCGAGTCGCCATAGTGCGGCGACAGGGGGTGCCCCGACTGTCCGCACGGCATGTGCAGATAGCCATCCTCCTCGCGACCGGGCGAGACACCCAATCGCTCGCTGGCGCCCATCGCCGGTGCCTGGATGCGCGGCATGTTCTCGGAATCTCCGGGCAGGGGCTGGGCCGGCATGTCAAGCCACCGCGACAGTGACGGCACGGCCAGGCTAAGCGGATGCCGAATCCGCGACGTGTTGTACCGCCCCCACGTATAGTCAGCCAATCTGAGACCATGACGATCGGCATCATCCGTCACCTGGTCGACCGCGGCCAACAGCAATTCGTTCCAATCTTTATAACGCGGATCGATCAGGTGCTCCGGCCGCTCGGTCACTAGCCGCCACAATGGCCCCTCGGTGCGGTCCAGGTTGGCGATTGTGAAGGTGGCGTCAATCTTTTTGCAGGGGTTGACCAGCACGTCCGAAAGCTGCGCCAACAGTCGATGGCGAAATTCGCGTACCGCGCGAAAACCGACCGAATTGATCGCCGCGTGCCCGCCCCATTTTTCGACCTGCGACCGCAGTTTGTCACGGCGGTAGTTTCTCGAGACCACTTCGGGCGTGAGGATATCCAGCAGCAACTGCCGCCAGCGCTCGAGAAACACGGCCCGATCATCGAGCTGGATGCGCAGCATGTCGGCCTCGGTGGCTTTCTCGGTCGCCATCAGGTCATCTCGAATCTGTTTCGCCCGCGCGCCCAGGTCGTAGCCGCCGTCGCCAATCTTGGCCAGCAGCTCACCGCTGACCACGCGGCCGTTGGCCGTCCAAATTCGTCCGGCCTCCGGATCGATGATTCGCGGGTACTCCTCGGGCTTTAGATAACCGTCCCAACGATGCGAGCCGTCGGCCCATGAAGTCGGAAGCCGGCCGTCAAATCCGACG
>CAZUPX010001244.1:0-3163 GCA_964622155.1 uncultured Planctomycetaceae bacterium
CTCGAAGTGCCACTCGGGATGCGTGGGCACCAGGGCGTCGTCGTACGGCCAGCCGTGAAACGGCTGATAGCCCAATGCGCGCACCAGTTTGTTCGAATCCATCGACACGTCACCGGCGCGCGGCGGAATGGGCCCGGCGTCGAATCGAGGGCAGCCAATCAGATGTTGGGGATCATACCCGCCCACGCGATTGATGATCTGCGCGATGTTGTACAAGCTGAGCGGCCGGGGACCGCCGGCGTGATACAGGCCCGTCAACTCGTTTGCCAACACCGATTCACACAGCCGATTCAGGCAATCGGTGTAGGTCGGCGTACGGACTTCGTCGAAGTACAGCGTGGCTGGCTTCGATTTTTTGAATCGCGATTGGATCCAATCGATCGCGCCCGCATGCCCATTGAAGCTGATGCCCATCGGCAGCGAAATCCGCATCACGCACGCCGCTGGCAGCGCCGTGGCAATCAGCTCCTCGGCGGCGACCATCGAGTGGCCGTAGACCGTCACCGGGTCGGTTGGATCATCCTCCACGTGGTTCCCGCCGCGCGTGCCGGAAAACACCAGATCGATCGAAAGATGCACGAAGCGGACCTCATGCTGCGCGGCCAAGGCGACGAGGTTACCGACGCCTTCCACGTTAACGCGCCATGCCAGCTCCGGGTCGAGCTCGCAGGCCCGCAGGGCACAGTTTCCGGCGCAGTCCAGCACGCTGGCAAAGCGATGTTCGGCGAACAGCGCGGTCAGGCCGGCGCGATCCTCGGCGTCGCACGCCACGATTCCCGGTCCGCTCAGTCGCCAGTTGTCTCGCTGGCGAATCCCGATCACCTGGTTCGGATACCGGGACTGAAAGTAGGCCAACGCGTTGTAGCCGGCCACGCCGGCCACGCCGGTGATCAATAGCGGAAGCGGCAGACGCGAGGAGTCGTAGGCGGGACGAAACATCTTAATAAAGCCTAGCCGGATCCATAGCGATAGAGCGGCATTCGCTCCGCGAATTCCGCGACGCTTTGGTTCGAAAGCGCTGCGCGATTGCGGAGAATCTATTTAGCAGCCGATTGCTCGGGCGAGGAGATGGTGACGGAAAGGCCCGATTCTAGCAGGCCGCCAAGATGCGCGTAAGCGGAACTGACTGCCGCTCAACCAGGTTGCACACCTCGGCTAGAGTCGAGCCCTTTGCCGTCGCTGTCGCGCATAGCCAAACAGCACAACCAGCCCCAATCCGGCCAGGACCAGCGAGCTTGGCTCGGGCGCCAACAGCAAGTGATTGATGACCAGCACCGCGTCGCGCGGGCTGACGAACTGATCGTTGGTCGTGTCGTAGTAATACGCAGCTTGCGTCTCGGAAAGTGTGGCCATCGTTCCGGCGGTGACGTGCGGCGAGTGCATAAGCAAAGCGATGATCAACTCGGCGTCGCGCGGCTGCACCAGGTGATTGCCATCGACGTCGGTCGGGATAAGCGAATTGTGCAGAGGTTCAGAATCGGCCAGTGCGGCTCTAGGAGCACCGCCCAGCACAACCATCGCCAGAATTGCCAGCAGTAAACTCGTATTCGATGCGCGCATTTTCGATGTCTCAGTAAGACCTCCGGCGCGCGAGCAAAAGTGCGCGCGACGGCGGTCCGGGACAAGCGTGATTGGTTAAGCACCTCGACAAGCGAGCCGGGCATGTCACTGATGTCGAAGTCGGCCCAGGAATCGAGCGCAGCACGAAACCCAAGCGAACTTGTCGAGGCGACCGGAGAAAAGCCCTTAGCCAGATACCCGCCGCAAATGCGGCTGCGTGAAACGTCGGAGCCTAGCGGGTGAGGCTAGAAGGCTCTCAGATGGACGTTCACTAGCAAGGATCCTTTCAACGAGAGAACCAATTTTCGCGCCCGTAGGGCGCGCTCGGTTCAGCACCCGCAAGTTAGCCGGGCTCGATGCCACAGTCAAGCATCGTCTCCAAAAAAAGACGCCGAGACGGGCGCGATGTTCTCAGTCGTTAGTATCAATGGTGCAGGTACTTGGGGGCCAAGCGGGAACACCAGTCAGTCCCCAAGCGAGAGAGTAACTCTGCTAGCTGGCTGCCCACATTCCCCGTCTGAGCCAGCGGTCATCAGCAAAATCGATGTCGGCAGCGACTACTTTCCGACGGCGGCGGATTTGAGTCCAAACGCTCGATAGAGATCGTGACTTTTCCATGCGTGATTGCCACAATGAGCCGGCCGATTGTCAGACGGCTTGCGGGAGACCTGGCCATGTGGAATTTCTACGGACCGTTGCGCAGATGTCGCGGCGCGGTGTCGCGGCGCGATGTGTTGCAAGTTGGCGGGCTGTCGCTGGCCGGACTCATGTTGGCCGATGTCTTGCGGCTGCGAGCTAGTGCGGCTGCGACCGCGGCTCCCGGCACGAAGCGAAACAAGTCGGTCATCATGATTTGGATGCGCGGCGGGCCGTCGCACATCGACAGCTTCGACATGAAGCCGGACGCTCCGGCGGAAATCCGCGGCGAGTTTCGGCCGATCCCGACCAACGTGCCTGGCATTCGAATCTGCGAATACCTGCCGCTCTTGGCCAGAGACATGGACAAGCTGGCGATCGTGCGCGGCATCAAGTCCAATGATCTGGGCGATCACACGCCACACTACATCATCACCGGTTCGGCGGATCGTGGAAAGCGGCCGGCCTTCGGCGGGATCGTCAGTCACTTGCAGCCGCGCCTTGACGGCCTGCCGCCCTACGTCAGCTTGATGTACAAACCGCCGGGCCTGTACGACAACGAGGGTCCCCTGTACCTCGGGGCTGCCCATCGGCCGTTCGTGCCCAAGGCCGAGGGAATCGCCAACCTCAGCCTGGCAAAGGGAGTTTCGCGCGACCGGCTCGAAGATCGTCGCGAGCTGCTCCGCGTGCTTGATGCGGTGAACCGCAGGGTCGGCGATCACGCGGACACGTCCGGAGTCGACGCCTTCGCCCAGCGGGCCCTGGAGATGATCACCTCGAACAAGGCGCGCGATGCCTTCGACGTGTCGCGGGAGTCGGCCACGACACGCGCGCGGTACGGAAAATTCTGCGAGGATTTTTTGGTTGCCCGGCGATTGGTTGAAGCGGGCGTCTCGGTCGTCACGCTCAAGGTCGGCGACTGGGACACGCACGAGAAGAATTTCAAGGATATGCGCGAGCAGTTGCC
>CAZUPX010001245.1:0-2468 GCA_964622155.1 uncultured Planctomycetaceae bacterium
GCCGGCCCGCCACAACCTGGGCATCGCGCTCAACCAGCTCGGCCAGGCGCCGCGAGCCCAAGCGTGCTTTGAAAAGGCGTTGCAACTCGACGCCGCGCAGCCGAAATGCTACTTCAACCTCGGCGAGGTGCTCGAGCAGCAGGGCCGGGTCGAGGAGGCGCTGGGGCAGTACGACCAATCGCTGCGACTCGACCCCCGGTACGCCCAGGCCCGTTGCACGCGCGGAACGGCGCTCTTGAAGCTCGGGAATTTCCAGGCAGGCTGGCGCGACTACGAGTCGCGCGTCGGGCTGCCACAGTACGACACGCTGACATTTCCGCAGGCGATGTGGGACGGCTCGCTGCTGGGAGACCGCAAGCTTCTTATCCACTGCGAACAAGGACTAGGCGACACGCTGCAATTTATTCGTTACGCTAAGCTGGCCCAGCAGCGCGCAGCGAACCTCGTGATTGCATCACGGCCGGAGTTGATTCCGCTGTTGAGCTGCTCGGGTTACCATAATCTCGTTTCCAAAAGCGATCCGTTGCCGTCGTTTGACGTTCACGCGCCGCTGCTGAGCCTGCCTCGCATCTTCGGCACTGAAGTTGACAGCGTGTCCAACGACGTGCCCTATCTTGCCGCTGACGAGCGGCTGATCGACAAGTGGCGAAAGAAGCTCCAAGAGCATCCAGGATTCAAGATCGGTATCCATTGGCAAGGAAATCTGGTCTATCGGTACGATCGTTATCGTTCGATTCCCCTGGACCAGTTCGCGCCGCTGGCGCGCGTGCCGGGCGTGGTGCTCTTTGGCTTGCAAAAGACTGACGGTCGCGACCAACTGAGCGAGATGGACGCAAAACTTTCGATGTACGATTTGGGACCGGAGCTGGACATTGAGTCTGGAGCGTTCATGGATACCGCGGCGGTTATGAGCAGCCTCGATTTGATGATTAGCTCGGACACGTCCGTGGCACACCTGGCCGGTGGTCTGGGCGTGCGAGTTTGGGTCGCACTTGGCTTCGCCAGCGAGTGGCGCTGGCTGCTTGATCGCGAGGACTCCCCCTGGTATCCCACCATGCGATTGTTCCGCCAGCCGAGCCTCGGAGACTGGGCCGGTGTGTTTGAGCGGATGGCTGGCGAACTGGCCCAGTTGGTGTCGACGACCGCGGCGCGATAAAAACTTCTCCTCACGGCGACCCAACGGCCATGTCGGCTCCTTCGGATCCCTTGCAAGAAGCCCTCCGTCTGCATCAGTCCGGTCAGTTGAAACGCGCCGAGGAAATCTATCGGCAGATATTGGCCTCCAATCCCGATGACGCCGACGCGCTGCACCTGCTGGGCGTGACCGAGCTTCAGGCCGGACAACACCAGTTGGCAGTTGACCACATTTGTCGGGCAATCGGCGTCAAAGCGACGCAAGCAGACTACCATCACCATCTTGGCCAGGCCTATCAGGCATTGGGACGCAGTGTCAACGCCCGAGCGTCGTTCGTACAAGCGTTGAAGCTGAATCCTGCACTCGCCGCGAGCCACTACCATCTGGGGCTCGTCGAGCACAACGCCAGTGATTGGGCAGCCGCCGCTCAACATTACGAGCGGGCACTTCGACTGCGTCCAGAGATGGTCGAAGCGCATGTCAATCTGGGAGACGTATTGCGCGCTCAGGGCAAACTTGACGAGGCAGCGACGGAATATCGGGCGGCCGTAAGACTGCGCCCAGAATGCGTCGAGGCACTGCACAATCTCGGTGCGGCACTCGTGGAACTGGAACGATTTCAGGAAGCGGCCGATTGCTTGCAGGAGCTCGTCTCGCGGCAACCGGAGTTGGCCGAGGGGCACTACAATTTAGGGCGCGCTTGGAAGGGCCTTGGCCGATCCAGCGAAGCCCAATCGCAGTTTCAAGAGGCCTTGCAAGTCCGCCCCGATTTCGCAATTGCGCATTACGCGATTGCAAACATGCTGCACGAGCAGGGCGACTTGCAAGCGGCCAGTGAGGCGTATTGCAGGGCGCTTGTACTGGATCCGAACGACCCCGATACGCTCACCAATTACGGCAAGGTGCTGCAAAAGCAGGGGAAGCATGCTGAAGCTTTGGACAATTACAATCGTGCCATCGAGCTCAAGCCCGACCTTGCCGTCGCGCATTTCAGTCGCGCAATGATTCTGCTTCGCGACGCCAACTTCGCGGTGGGTTGGAAAGACTACGAATGGCGCGTCAAGCTGCCGAACTTTCCCCTGGAAGTCAGAGAGGAATCGTTGTGGGATGGTTCCAACCTTCGCGGACAGACGCTACTAGTTCACGCCGAGCAAGGGTTGGGAGACACGCTGCAATTTATTCGATTTGTCCCATTACTCAAAGCACTTGCGCCCGATGTTATCGTGCGCGTGCAGACGCCGTTGGTGCCTTTGTTACGAGAGTCAGGCTTTTGCGTTTTCGGAGACGATGACCCGCTGCCGAACTTTGATTGGCAGGTGCCGCTGTTGAGTCT
>CAZUPX010001246.1:0-9334 GCA_964622155.1 uncultured Planctomycetaceae bacterium
ATCAACCTGCGACTGGAGAGCCTCGCCAACTCTGTAAGTGGACAGCAAACGCGTTTGCCCTCGAGCGAGAGCTTGATATCCAGCGACATCGCAGCCGATCCAGCGGAAATCGATGACGAGTTGCTGGATGCCTTGCTTGAAGGCCTCGGATCTCGGTAAACCGCGTCTGCAACTACCGAAAACTCGTCTTCCACGGTGACACGGCGGTCTGCTAGCATGCCGCAGGCGCGCCCGGTTCGTCGCGTCTGGGGGTGCGGAAGCGAGCAATGGAACGACTGGTCAGCTTTGGCGGCTTGTTCGTCATGATGGGGCTGGCTTGGCTGCTCAGCTCGCACCGGCGAGTCATCCAATGGCGGGTGATCGCCGGCGGCTTGGCGTTGCAGTTCGTCTTCGCCTTTCTGATTTTGCGCACGGCGCCTGGCCAGGCCCTGTTCGCCAGACTGGGCGAAGTCTTCACCGCGCTGCTCGGATTCGTCGAGGCTGGCAGCCAGTTCGTCTTTGGAATCCGCTCCGGCGACGAACCAGCGCGCAACATGCAATTGCTGACCACGTTTGCGTTCGGCGTGCTGCCGAGCATCATCTTTGTCTCGTCGCTGATGTCGATTCTGTACCATCTGAAGATCATGCAGCGCGTGGTGCGGGTGGCGGCCATCGTGATGCAAAAGGCGTTGAACCTCTCGGGCGCTGAAAGCCTGTCGGTCGCCGCGGACATTTTTCTGGGGCAGGTCGAGGCGCCGCTGGTCGTCCGGCCGTACCTGCGCACCATGACCGTGTCGGAGCTGATGACGATCATGGTCGCCGGCTTTGCCACCGTGGCCGGCGGCGTGATGGCTGCGTACGTCAAGATGGGCATCGACGCCGGTCACCTGGTCACAGCCTCGGTCATCGCCGCGCCAGCGTCGATCGTGATCGCCAAGATACTGCAACCGGAAGTCGGCGAGCCGTTGACCCGCGGCCGACTCGCCGTCGAGGTGGAAACAGGCACGATCAACGTCATCGAGGCGGCCGCGACCGGCGCCCTCGATGGTCTCAAGCTCGCGCTGCAAGTCGGCGCCATCATCATCGCTTTTCTGGCGCTCATCGCGATGCTCAAGTTCACCGTTGAGTGGACCCTCGGTCTGGTGTATTCTTCCTTGACGCTGGAGGACTTGCTGGGCTATATGTTCGCGCCGTTGGCCCTGGCCATCGGCATCGAGCCGGCCGACTGCCGCGTCGCCGGCGAGCTGTTGGGATTGCGGATGATCTCCAACGAGTTCATCGCCTACGTCGAGCTTGCCGACTTGAAAGGCGGCACTTTGATCAGCCACCGCACTGAAGTGTTGTTGACCTATGCGTTGTGCGGATTCGCGAACTTTGGCTCGATCGGCGTGCAACTGGGCGGCCTGGGCGCCGCGGCGCCCGAGCGCCAATCAGACCTGGCCCGCATCGGGCTGCGTGCCATGTTGGGCGGCACGCTAGCCTGTTTCATGACCGCCTGCGTCGCCGGCGTGTTGTTGTGACGTCGGGGCCTGTAGCCGGGGTCTGTGACCTCGGATTTCTTGGAAACTTCGGGCCTCACAGAGGCCGGTTACAGTTCCCTTTCTCTCGTTCCACAATCCCCCGCACGATGGCCAGCACCTTCGACTCGGCCGCCGCGGCGCTGGTGAGGACTGCGGGGGCGCTGGTCGGCTCTGGTGCGTCGGGCACGGCGACATTCGTCACCACGGCCAACCCCAACACGCGCAATCCGCACTGAACGGCCGCGATCACCTCGCACACGGTCGACATGCCCACCGCGTCACCACCCACCCGTCGCAATAATCGGTACTCGGCACGCGTTTCATAATTCGGGCCCATCACGCCCACATACACCCCACGATGCGCGACGAAGTTGCTCGCGCGGGCAATGGCCAGGGCCTCGTCGATCAAACGCGGATCGTAGGGGCGGCTCATGTCGGGATAGGCCACGCCGGAGCCGGAGTCGTGCGGGCCGACCAGCGGATTGTGAAAGGTGAAGTTCACGTGGTCGTCGATCACCATCACGTCGCCGCAGTGATACTGCGGATCCAAACCACCAGCGGCGCTGACGATGACGAAAAGGTCGATCCCCAGGCGGTGCATGAGTCGAACACCGAAGGCAACCTGCGCGGCAGAGTAACCCTCGTACAGATGGCAGCGGCCCTGCATCGCCACGACCGGCGTGTCGCCCACGTTGCCGCAAACCCAATGCCCCGCATGGCCCGGCGCGGTTGCGCGGGGCATGTGTGGGATCGACTCATAGCTGAAGCGCGCCTCGACGTCGATATGGCGTGCCAGGCCTCCCAGGCCGGTCCCCAGCACCAGACCCACGCGAGGCCGCGTCGTCCAGCGGTCGCGAAATGCGCGGGCCGCGGCGTCGACGTGTTCGAGACTGGAGTGCAGCATCGGTTGGCAATTTGTTGAAGGAATCGTTTTTTGGGTGCCACTGGCTCTGCCAGTGCTCGCATCGGCGCACGAAATCGCACTGGCAAAGCCAGTGGCACACGACCGTGAACTTGGATTCCAATTCGTCAACTGGCCGTTATGCGCGTTTCGACTCGTAGGCCAGGACGCCCAGGATGATTTTGCGCAGCTTCGGCTCCGCGGCATTGGCGGTGGCCACGATCTCGGCCACGTCGCATGGCTTCAAGGCATCGGGCAGGCACATGTCGGTGATGATCGAGCAGCCCAGCACGCGCAGCCCGCAGTGGACGGCCACGATCACCTCGGGCACGGTGGACATGCCCACCGCGTCGGCGCCCATCCACCGCAGGAAGCGGTATTCGGCGCGCGTCTCGAGGTTGGGCCCCAGCACGGCCACGAACACGCCTTTGTGCGCCGCGAAGTTCTCGCGCCTGGCGATCTCCAGTCCGCGCTCGATGAGCTCGCTGTCGTAGGGGCGCGACATATCGGGAAATCGCGGGCCGAGCCGGTCGTCGTTGATGCCCACCAGCGGGTTGTTGCCCATCAGGTTGATGTGGTCGTCGATGAGCATGATGTCACCGGTGGCAAAGTGCGGGTTGAGACCACCGCAGGCATTGGTCGCTACCAGCAGCTCGGCTCCCAAGGCTCGCATTACGCGCACTGGCAGCGTGATCTGCTGCATGCTGTAGCCTTCGTAGGCGTGATGTCGGCCCTCCATCGCCACCACGCTCGTTCCTCCAAGCGTCCCACACACCAGACGGCCGCGATGTCCGGTGGCCGTCGAGCGCAGAAAGTGCGGAATCGATTCATAGTCGATGGCCGCCTCGGTTTTGATTTCCTCGGCCAATGGTCCGATGCCTGTGCCGAGAATGATTCCCACGCACGGCCGACCTTTCCATTGCCGGCCGATCTCGGCCACGGCCTCGTCGATCTGTGCGGCCAGATGCAACATGAATGTGGACTCGCAGGAAAAATGGAATCGGCAAAGTGTCGCCGCGCAGTTTAACGGTCACCGATTGTCAACACCAGCCCGAAGCGCAAGGAGGGTCGAAGCGGCACAAACCCTCGCTTGCGCTTCGAGCTAGTGTTTGAAGCCGGGCACCCAGTGTTTTGCAACCTTCACATTCGCGCGTCCCGCGCCTAGACTACCCGGTGATGATTCGATGCTAACCGCGCATGTCCGTACAGTCTGACGAGGTGGTGTTATGAGTCCATCTTCAATCGTTCAGAAGCATCAAGAATACTTGTTCCCGGCGGTGACCATGTATTACCGCGAGCCGTTGGCGCTCGTGCGCGGCGAGGGTATGCATGTCTGGGACGATGCGGGCAAGCAGTATCTCGATGCTTTTGGCGGTGTACTGACGATCAGCGTGGGTCATGCCAACCCAAAGGTCGTCGCGGCGATTGTCGAGCAGGTCAAGACGCTCTCGCACGTCTCGACCTTGTATGCTAACGGTCCGCAGTCCGCCCTGGCGGAGCGATTGGCCCAGATCGCACCGGGCAAGCTCACCAAGAGTTTCTTCACCAACAGCGGCACCGAAGCGAATGAAACGGCCATTGAGGCCGCCAAGCAGTTCACCGGCCGCTTCGAAGTCGTGGCTCTGCGGCATAGCTACTCGGGCCGCGCGGCGCAGACGCTGGCGCTGTCCGGCCAGTCGAGCTGGAAGCGGCTGCCTGCGCAGGTGCCGGGCGTCGTACACGCGCACGCGCCGTACTGTTATCGCTGTCCGTTCAACCTCGAGTATCCAGGGTGCGGGCTGGCATGTGCCGATGACATCGAGGAGTTGATCCGCACGTGCACGACCGGCCAGATCGCCGCCTTTGTGTCCGAGACGATTTTGGGCGCTGGCGGGTTTATTGTGCCGCCGCCAGGCTATTTCGAGCGGGCCGTTGGAATCGCGCGCAAGTATGGCGGATTATTCATCGCCGACGAGGTGCAAACCGCCTGGGGACGCACCGGCGACAAGTGGTTCGGCATCGAGCACTGGAATGTTGAGCCTGACCTGCTCACTAGCGCCAAGGGCATGGGCAACGGTGCCCCGGTGGGCGTGACGATCGCCACGCCCGAAGTGGCCGACAAGTATCCGGGCACGACATTCGCCACGTTCGGCGGCAACCCGGTATCAATGGCCGCGGCATCGGCAACCTTGCAGGTGATCGAAGACGAGGACCTCAGGACAAACGCTCGTGTAGTGGGAGCGCACTTGCGACTGCAGCTTGAACAGCTCAAGGAGCGGCATCCGCTCGTGGGCGACGTGCGCGGCATGGGCTTGATGCAGGCCCTCGAGCTGGTCGTGGATCGCAAGACCAAGGAGCCAGCCCCGCAGGCCGTGCTGGAAGTCATGGAGGAAACGCGGCGGCAGGGCGTTTTGATCGGCAAGGGGGGGCTGTATGGCAACGTCATCCGGCTGGGATTGCCGCTCGTGGCCACGAAAGCCCATGCCGACGAATTGGTTGCGGCCTTGGACAAGGGACTGGCGGCTGCCGCTCGGGCGGGTCGCTGACAGCACCAGAATCGGCGCGGCGACAATCTTGAGTTTGCGGCACCGGCGGCCTACATTGGTAACTAGGTTCTCACGTCGCTCGAGGCGTTCCCCCAGCCGCCATCTTGCGGTACTCCGGTCGTCTCAATCATTTTCCACAAGCAGGAACCCGTGCCATGATCCGCCGCATAACTTGCTCGCTCGTGTTGGTTGCGTTCGCGCTGTGCGCCGCGCACTCGCTGGCTGAAGAACAAGCCAAACCAAAATCCAAGGACCAATTCTTCGACTCGGCCGGCGTGAAGATTCGTTACCAGGTTACCGGCCAGGGGGAGCCGGTGGTGCTGGTCCACGGCTTCACCGCCAGCATTGAAAACCAGTGGGGCCTGCCGGGCATCCTCTCGAAGCTGAGCAAGGACTACCAGGTCATCGCCCTGGACAACCGCGGACACGGCAAAAGCGACAAGCCGCACGACCCGAAGCAGTACGGAGCGGAGATGATCGGCGACGTGCTGCGGCTGATGGATCACCTGGAGATTGCCAAGGCCCACGTGGTCGGCTATTCGATGGGTGGCTTCATGACCAACTACCTGATGGTCCACCATCCCGATCGTTTGCTCTCAGCCACGTTGGGCGGCGCCGGTTGGCGCAAGCCGGGTGACACGCGGCTGGCAGTTTTGGACGAACTTGCCGAGTCGTTGGAAGCGGGCAAGGGGATCACGCCCTTGATCCTGCTGCTGACTCCCCCCGACAAGCCGAAGCCGACCGAAGAGCAACTCACGGCGATCAACCAGATGGTTTTGTTGATGAACGACCCTAAGGCGCTGGCCGCTTGCATCCGCGGGATGGGCAACACGACCGTGACCGAGGCCGAACTGAAGGCCAACAAGGTGCCCACGTTGGCCCTGATCGGTTCGGATGATCCCTTGAAAGTCGGCGTCGACGAGCTGGCCGAGGTCATGCCGAACCTGAAGGTCGAAGTGATCGAAGGGACCGACCACATGACTGCCTTCTCGAACCCCGAATTCATCGACGGATTGACCGCGTTCCTGGCCGCCCACTCGGAAAAAGTGCCCGCCACTGTGGGAGCGGGTGGGGGAGGGAAATAGGGGCCGGTTTCTGTGTCGATCATCCGAGAGCGCACCGGTGGCAAGTCAGCCGGTGCGCTCTTGCTATTTTCTGGTGTGCGCCCGACTTATTGCGCCTGTGGCGCGGGCGCGCTGGGATCCAATTGTCCTTGATCGACCTGCTTGAGTAAGCGATCCAGTTCGGCGGCATTGCCCCTCGCCTTCGCGATGGCCTCAATCAGCGATGGGGTCGGCTCCATACTGCGCAGCGAACCTTCGAGCGTTTGGCAAGCGACTTCCACCTCGCGGACCGCGCTTGGCGCTAGCGCCAGATAAATGACCAACAAGCACACTGCCGCGGCAAACATGGATCGGGCCAGGATCGAAAACAGCATGACCCACCCGGCAAACGGCCTGCGAAACCAAAGATCGCGAAACCCTTGCTGGTTTTCCCGCGTAAGTCGCCAAACGCACCAGGTAGCCACCAACGCCAACGAAATGAGAATTCCGATCAACAAGCCGTGCCGCGCATCCCATTGGGCCAGCGCCCACTGCAAGCGGAATGGATCATTCGAAATTGAAATCGAATCGACGAGGTCCGGATCGCGATATAGTCGCACGCTTGACGCTGCCACGGTTTGCAGGTCGAGCCGCAGCCATTTTGCGAAACCGTATACGGCCGCGATGATCGCCAGCGAGACCGCGAGCAAGACGCCGCTGCGACGACCGCGTTGCGTGCGCAGCAAGAACAATGGCAGACACAAAACCGCCGCCACGGGTGCAAAGACGCCAACACTCCAGACGATCGTAGTTACGGCATCGGGAAGCACTTGAGCCGGAATGACCGCGAAGATAAGAATACTCATGCTTATGCCCGTGGCCCAGGCCAAAAGATGGCGAAGCATACCGAATCGTGGTGCCTGTGATTTGCGACCAACCATCCACGACGCGACGATCAATAACAGTGCGCCAAGTATCAGCAATTCGATGGGTCGCATGGTCATTTGCCCGATGACGACAGGTATCAGTTGCTTGTAAGGCGCGCCGCCGCGCGGCAAGGCACTATGCGGCGCCAGCTTCCAGGCCAAAGTTTCTTCCGCCATGGCCGCCAAAAGCTCTCGCTGGTGATCGCTCTGATAATGTTCCTGCTCGACTGGTGCCGATTCGCGGTCGGCAGTCCACGATCCAAAAATCGCTTCGGATTTCATCCGCGCCACCAGCGGGTCAATCGAGCTGGCGTCTTCGCATTGCTTAACCATTCGCAGGGTCTTTTGGTACGCCTTGACTCCTTCATCGGGTGCGATGGCGGTTGCCAGTTGTCGTCGGTGGAGCTCATACACGTAGCCCAACGATGGATAGGGATCGGCGTCGATGCCGTTGTGCAGATAAATATTCATGAGCGCGAATCGTGGTTGGCGCGAATGTTCCATAAAACAGAGAATGAGCGGGAGCTGGTCGTTTGGGCAGGC
This sequence comes from uncultured Planctomycetaceae bacterium, assembly GCA_964622155.1. GTDB lineage: Bacteria > Planctomycetota > Planctomycetia > Pirellulales > PALSA-1355 > CAZUPX01. Next base: position 7,438 of record CAZUPX010001246.1, read on the forward strand.
CACGACCGACTTGACGAGACCATTGGCGACGAACTCCCCAGCTTTGTCGAATTTCTCCCATTCGACAATGAATGGGCTCTGGCGTCCCGTGGCATTCGCCATCCGGACAGTGTTCCAGCCAATGTTGTACGCGGCCAGGTAGTCGTAAAGGGCATTGTCCGGGTCGTGCTTGGCGGCCTCGACGAATACGCGCGTCCAATCGTCGTCAAGTGAGCTCCACCTGTCCGTTCCGGCAAGTCGTGCCCGCAATCGCCACCAATCGACATTCCGTGGCTCGCGCTCCGTGGCAAGCGCGGCAAGTTGCAAGCTCGTGCTCCATAATTCCTGTTGCACTTCAGGGGTCGTGTTTTGTTGCGTCAGATTGTGCAGCAGCCACGCGCCGCCCATCAGCGCCTGGGGGCTCGCCCGATCGTCGCGCGCCAGGCGTTTCGCTTCGGCGACCCAGAACTTTGCGTGCTTGACTCGATCGGCGCGATAGAAGGCGGCTGGCTGATAACCGAACGGGTGAATCACGGGATCGCGCCATTGGGCCAGCAAAAAGCCAGACGCTGTCTCCAACGGCACGACCGTCGCGGCCAATCGCAGACCGAGAATGAAAATCACGATCGCCAGCGCGATCGCCGCTAGCCATCGCAACCATCGCCGGCGTGGCTTTGTCGATTGCGGCGTGCTATCAACTTCGACCATCGATCCGTTCTCAATAGGTGCCTGCCCATAGCTTACCAGCATTATGCACACGGCTTCATTGTCGATATCAACGCACTTTGATATATTTGCGACCGGGTCGTAGCATTCGACCTGCGCGATTGGCTACGGAGATCAGCCGTGGCGAGCCAAGTTGTCCATCTGAGCGCCTCTCAGGCGAGTTCCGCGGAGCAACACATCCATCGCCGCGGATTGCTGCGCGCCGGCGTGATCGGCCTGGCGGGCCTCGGACTGCCGGACTTGCTGCGCGGTGAAGCGCTGGCGGCCAAGTCGGTCGACGCCGATTCATCGCTGCCCGGTTTCGGCCGCGCGCGAGGCTGCATTCTCATCTGGCTCAAGGGCGGACCGTCGCACCTCGATACGTTCGATCCCAAGCCCGACGCGCCTGCCGAGACGCGCGGCACGTTCAATACGATTGCCACGCGAGTGCCTGGCATCTTCTTTAGCGAGCACGTGAGCCAGCTGGCCGGCCAGGCCGACAAGCTGACGGTCGTCCGCTCGCTCACGCACCACGATCACGGGCATCCCAGCGCGGCCTACGAGATGACCACCGGCCATCCGTATCCTCGGGCGATGAACCTGGCTGATATCTCGACGCGCGACGATCATCCGCACGTTGGCGCATCGGTGGCGGCCACCGCGGGTAAGACCTGTGCGGTGCCGCCGTTCGTGCTGGTGCCCGACTACCTGGTAGTCAACGGCCAGTTTCGCTCGGGTCAGAATGCCGGATTTCTGGGAACGCGGTACGACCCGTTGGTGCCCGGCGGCGATCCCAGCCGCGACGACTTTCGGCCGCTCGATATGGGCCTGGGACAAACCGTCGAGACCGCACGGCTGGAAAAGCGGCGGGCCCTGTTGAGTCGTCTGGAAGACCACACGGCCGGGGACGCGACCGCGGCCGAAATGGATTCGTATCGCGATAAAGCATTCACTCTGTTGGAAACGACCCGCGCCCGAGGAGCCTTCGACGTGCACGCCGAGCCCGACAAGGTTCGCGAGCGATATGGTCGCAACTTCTTCGGTCAATCAGTGCTGATGGGCCGGCGATTGTTGGAGGCGGGCGTGCGCCTGGTTCACGTGAACTGCATGTCGTCGATCTTCGGCGGCGAAAAGAACTGGGACACGCACAAGGACAACTTCAACCTGCTCAGCCAGACGCTCCTGCCGCGCACCGACCTGGCCATCGCCCGCT
>CAZUPX010001247.1:0-3326 GCA_964622155.1 uncultured Planctomycetaceae bacterium
GTACTACGGCTGGTACTGGTTCGTGGCCGAGCCGATGCTGCGAATCTTGCACTTCTTCCATGGCCTGGTCGGCAACTATGGCCTGGCGATCGTGATGCTCACCGTGCTCGTTCGTGGCTGTATGTTCCCCTTGAGCCGCAAGCAGGCCGCCAGCGCAGCCAAGATGCAGGTCTTGCAGCCCGAGATTAAGCGGATCAATGAGAAGTACAAGTCCGACATGGAAAAGCGGACCAAGGCGCTCCAGCAGCTTTACCGCGAGCACAGTTTTCATCCGCTTGGCGGATGTTTGCCGGCGCTTGTTCAACTGCCGGTCTTTATCGGCTTGTACAGCTCGCTGAAGACCGATGTTGAATTGCGCGGAGCGCCGCTTTTGAGCGAGTCGATTCGTTGGGCCTCGGACCTGTCTGCTCCAGATATGTTTTGGAACTGGAGCGGCATCATGCCGGCGTTTGTGACCGAGGGCACCGGCTTCCTAGGGCTGGGACCATATCTGAACATCCTGCCGCTGATCACGATCGGCCTGTTCCTCTGGCAACAGAAGATGTTCATGCCACCGCCTGCCGACGAGCAGGCCGCCATGCAGCAAAAGGTGATGCAGTACATGATGATTTTCATGGGCATCTTGTTTTTCAAGGTGCCTAGCGGCTTGTGCGTGTACTTCATCGCTTCGAGCATTTGGGGCATCGCCGAACGTAAGTTGCTGGGCACCGCCAAGAGTCCGCAAGCACTAGCGGCGTCCGAGGGTACTGCCGTGGCGCCCCTGTCGGAAGTCTCAGGGAACGGATCGACCGGCGGCAAAAAGCGGCAGCGCGGGCGGAAGTAGGCTGGAAACGGTAGACCAAAGGAGGCAGAGAGGTTTAGCGTATTCCCAGCCCCGCGCGAGCGCCCCTTCGCCCATCACGTACACGCAGCGGCGTTTCTTTTTTTTCCTGCCTACGGTCTACAGCCTGTCGCCGACAGCCTCACTCCGTGATGTACGCCACTCCGTGATGTACGACCCCGACGACACGATTGCCGCCATTGCTTCGGCCGCCGGCGGAGCGGCGAGGGGAATTGTGCGACTCAGCGGGCCGCGCGTCATCGCAATACTTGAAGCCTGCTATCGGCCCCAATCGGACTTTGAACTGTCCAGCGTGATTTCGCCCACCGCTATGTGCGGCGTAGTGCGCCTGTCAGAATTCGGACCCGCACTGGCCGGCGCTGGAATCGAAGCCGACCTTTATCTGTGGCCTGGTACGCGCAGCTACACGCGCCAACCGTTAGCAGAGCTGCACACGCTGGGCTCACCGCCGCTGCTGACCGCATTGCTGAAGCGCGTTTGCGCGGCCGGGGCGCGGCTGGCGGAGCCCGGAGAGTTCACGCTGCGCGCCTTTCTGGCCGGAAGGATCGACCTGACACAGGCCGAAGCCGTGCTGGGTGTCGTCGACGCGCGAGCCGAGAGCGAGTTGCAAACCGCTCTCTCGCAATTGGCCGGTGGTCTGGCAACGCCACTGGCTGGCGTCCGCGAGCGGCTGATCGATCTATTGGCCGAGCTTGAGGCAGGATTGGATTTCGCCGAAGAGGACATCGAGTTCGTCTCACGCGACGACGTCGAGGTAGCACTCGGCGATGCCCGTTCGATGGTGGCCCGCCTGGAATCGCAGATGACCGGCCGCGGGCGTCATGATCGGCCGCCGCGCATCGTGCTGGTGGGCTCGCCCAACGTGGGCAAGAGCAGCTTGTTTAACGCACTGGCGAAAGACGCCGCGGCCATTGTGGCCGATGAGCCCGGTACGACTCGCGACTACTTGACTGCCACGCTCGATCTGGGCGGCGTGCTCTGCCAACTGGTCGACACGGCTGGCACAATGCCCGACGGTGGCGGCAATCCGCTCGACGCGCCGGCACAACAAGCCACTGCGTCAGTGTCGCACGGTGGTGACTTACGTCTTCTGTGCATCGATTCCACTCGGCTGCTCAACGCGTGGGAGCGTGCCACGTTGGCCGTTGACAATTCCCGACAGCTTGTCGTTCTGACCAAGTGCGACCAGGCTGGACGGGTCGAGTTGTCCTGTCCGACCGTGGCCACAAGTGCCACGGCGGGTCAGGGGCTGGGCGATCTGCGCCAGGCGATTGGCTGCGTGGTCCTCAATCTGGACCGCGCCGGCACCATCGTCGCTGTCACCGCCGAACGCTCAGCCGATAGCGTCCGCCTTGCCGGCGAGGCCCTGGACCAGGCCCTCCAATTGACTTGTTCAGGTGCCGGCGAAGAGCTGGTGGCCGGCGAAATCCGCTTGGCCCTGACCGAGCTTGGAAAGGTTGCCGGTGTCGTGCATTCCGATGATGTTCTGGGTCGGATTTTCAGCAGATTTTGTGTTGGAAAATAGGGGACAGAACGAGGGGACACTTGCCAGGGTACAGGACTTCGACGAGCTCCCCTCGGCCTGAGCTCGGGACGAAGGCAGTCGAGTCGGAACAGCCGGGCGGAGTCGCGCTTTAGTCTCCTGCTATTACCTATCCCCTTTTCACTGTCCACTAGGCCAATATTCGGCTCCGCGCCGCGAATTCACGGTAGGACTCCCCAGTCCGAGATTTTCACAGCAATCTAACTGGAACTGAGATTGGCTTTACGATAGACTACGTGCGTCAGCTCTCCCCCCAGCGGGTTTTGTGCGCACACGCGCTGTCCAACGCCCGTTTTCTCCCCGCTAACCATCGAGGTTATCTCATGCGAGTCTGTACATTGGCGCTGGTGATTCTGACATCGCTCTGCGTGACGCGAGCGATGGCCGAAAAGCCCAAAACAGTGATCGGAAAAACTGTCGCTGACTTCACACTGAAGGATTACCGCGGCACGAGTCACTCGCTTGCACAGGTCGGCAACGACAAGGTCGTCGTGCTGGCATTCCTGGGCACCGAGTGTCCGCTGTGCAAGACGTATTCTGCGCGGTTGGGTGAGCTGGCCAACGAGTATGGGCCCAAGGGGGTCGTGTTCCTGGGAATTGATGCGAACCGCCAGGACTCCGTGACCGAGATCGCCTCTTACGCTCGTGTCCACAACATTGAGTTTCCAATACTCAAGGACCTGAACCAGACGATCGCCGACAAGGTCGGCGCGACGCGCACCCCGGAGGTGATCGTTTTGGACAAGGGCCGCGTGATTCGTTACCGCGGCCGGATCGACGATCAGTACGGATTCAACAAGGCGACTGCCAACTACCATAAGGCCGCGCCGACTGAGCGTGATCTGGCCTCTGCCCTCGACGCTCTGGTGGCCGGCAAGCCGGTGGCCAAAGCCGAAACGCAGTTGGCCGGCTGCTTGATCGGTCGCGACCGCAAGCCCGTCG
>CAZUPX010001248.1:0-6673 GCA_964622155.1 uncultured Planctomycetaceae bacterium
CGAGATCCTGGCCGAAGGGGGCGCCGACGAGCAACTGGTCATGGCCCAGGTCGAGCTGGAGCCTCTCGTCGAGTATCGCCGCCAGTTCCCTGCCCTGGCCGACATGCGGAAGGATTTCCTGGTCGAGTAGCCAATTTTTACTGACATACATCGGCTGCCATAGCCGACAGATTTTTAGCGCACCGGTGTTTTGCCAGCAGGGGGCAGCCGGTTACAATTGCATATTAACGACCCCGCTCACCCGCAGTACGTCCCGGGTCCGCTTAAGGGACCAATAGTTATGACGAGTTTTGCCTGCAAGTCGTTTGTCAGCCTGGTCGTTTGTATCGTCGCGGTCTCGACAGCACGGGGCGAGGAATCGTTTACCCGGCAAGAGGACGTGATTTACGGCCGCAAGTTCGGCACGGCCTTGACGATGGACGTGTTCACGCCCAAACAGGGCGCCAACGGCGCGGCGGTGATCCTGTGCGTTAGCGGCGGCTGGGTGTCGAACCACGACCAGGTGCAGCCGGTCTTTCCCGATCTGCTTTTCCGCGGGTATACGGTGTTTGCCGTGGTACACGGCAGCCAGCCGAAGTTTACGATTCCCGAGTGCGTGGCCGATATCAACCGGGCCGTCCGCTACATCCGCTACAACGCGGCTAAGTTCAACATCGATCCGAATCGCATTGGGATCACGGGCGCGTCGGCAGGCGGCCACCTGTCGCTGATGATCGGTTGCGCCGGCGGCGATGGGAATTCTTCGGCCAAGGACCCTGTTGATCGGGTATCCAGCCGGGTTCAGGCCGTGGCCTGTTTCTTTCCGCCGACCGACTTTTTGAACTACGGGCAGCCGGGCGTGAAGTCGATGGGCGTTGAGCCGGAACACAAGTTCAAGGCGCCGTTCGACTTCAAAGTTCAAGACCCGATCACAAAGCTGTTACAGCCAGTTGACCTGACCACGCGAGAGCAGATCTGCAAAGACATGTCTCCGTGCTATCACGTGACCAAGGACGACCCGCCGACCTTAATCATCCACGGCGATTCGGACCCGCTCGTGCCGCTGCAACAGTCGCAGTTGATCATGGAACGGTTCAAGGAGGCCAACGTGCCGGCGCAGTTGATCGTCAAGGAAGGGGCCAGGCACGGCTGGCCGACGATCTTTGTGGACTTCAAGACGATCGCCGACTGGTTCGACAAGTACCTGAAGCCGTCGACCGCCACGGCGCAAGCGGGTGGGTAAGAGCCAACCGACGACCGACCAACACGAAAGCGCCGGGCCGTTGGACCGACCCGGCGCTTTGCTCAGCGAGCCAGGGCTTTGAAGTGCATCCCGGTTGTATAACGGCTCGCTTGGGCAGTTTGTCCGATTACGGTTGCACGAAGAAGGAAAAGTTTCGCGTGGCCACCCCGAAGCCCGGAGCCGGATAGGCGTAGCCGTAGGGCACGGCGGCGTAGTGCGGACCGCACCAGCCATGGCCGTAACCGTAACCGCCACCGTACCCGCCGCGGTAGTACGAACCATAGTAGCCGCGCGGCCCGCCGTGATAGTTGCCATATCCGGGCCGTGGGCCGTATCCATGACCGTGATGGCCTGGACCGTGCGCCTGCGCAATTTGACCGCTACACAAAACAAACATTCCCACACCCGCCAGCGTTAGCATGATTCTCCGCATAGCACGCTCCTTTGCCCTTCGGCCTGACCTCGAGTGGCTTGCCCGGCGACTCGAGCAAATGAATTGTTGTCCCCGTAGGCAAAAGACCATCGCAGGCGGCGTGCCAAATCCGGGCGACTCATTAAAGTCCCCGATTCTCCCACGGCCAGAGCAAGCATGCAGCGATGAGTCGGATTGTACGGCCGGCGCCGCGCACTCAGTCTGATGTCAGGCTGCCATCGAATTGGGCCGCCAGGTCCGCGGATTTCGCTGGCGATAGCGACGCTTGCGGAGAAGGCAACACGCGCGTCGTGATCAGTCGATCAGCTTCACGCGGATATTCCGATAACGGACGAACTCGCGCGTCGAGTCGCCGCCGCCGTGGACTTGCAGGGCGATGCCGCCGGCGTCGGGGTGGCGCTTCTCGGTGTCCTCGAATTGCATGAAACGCACGCCGTTGATCCAGGTGATGATCTTCGGCGGGTTGCTCTCGATCCTGGCCCGCAGCTCGTTCCACTGGCCGTGGTGCCAGAAGTTCGGCCAGTCGGCCGGCTTGATCGGCAGCGGAAACGGGCACTCATGCGGTCGGATTTCGGTGACCTTGTCGGTGAAGTCGAAGTTGCGCATGTTGACATTGCCCGACAGCCCCTCGCCATAAATGCCCGCCAGGTTCCCGTTGGCATGGTAGTCGACCATGTACTGATAGGCCTGTCCTTTTTCGGTGCTCCGCAGAAACAGGCCGCTGTCGGGCACGAAGTCGTTGTTCATTTCCAGCGCCACCTCGAAGTTGCCGTACTGCTTGTCGGTGATCACGATGCCGCCGTTTCCGGGATTATCCTGGCTGCCGATGATGGCGCCGTTTTCGACGACCCAACGGCCGCCGCTCTTGTTGCCGCTGGCGCCGCTGTGCCCGGTTTGCGCGCTCACGTGCCAGCCGGCCAATGACGTGCCGTCGAAGATGGGCACAAAACCGGACTCGTCGAACTTTTCGCGATTGAACTCATCGGCACCGGCAGTTCCAAGCGTCGACATCAGAGTGGCCAACAACACGAACAGCATGGGCGCACGTCGCATCAGATAGACTCCTGGAGAATCAAGGTGGGAAGCCAGGCGGGAGTAAACTTGCAGTTTCGAGCCGGTTCTAGAATAGCCTGCTCGATGCGCGCCGGCCACCATTATGCGCCAATTTTCTCACATCACCGGTGTGGCTCAATGATTTGGCTTGCATCGCATCGGGCACCTGCCTACACTGCCGTGGTGCCCGCCAATGTCGATCCCGCCGCGCCACCCTGCCCGCACTCGTTCGCACCGATGAATCCATCCGTCCAGTTCGATCGTCGCGAGATCTTGCGCATCGGCGGCTTGAGCCTCTTCGGCTGGGCGTTTGGCAATCCGTTGTCCGCTCCCGGCCGCGTGCAAGCAGCGGACGCCGCGCCAGCGCGAGCCAAAAGCTGCATCTTCATTCTGCTGCAAGGCGGCCCCAGCCACATCGATTTGTGGGACCCCAAGCCCGAGGCGCCGGCCGAGGTTCGCGGCCCGTTTTCGACCATCGAGACCGCGGTGACGGGCGTTCGCTTCGGCGAGCTGTTGCCCCGCTCAGCCGCGCTGATGAAGCGTCTGGCGGTCGTGCGGTCGATGGAGCACAACTTCAACAATCATATCGCCGGCACCTACGTCACGCTGACCGGATCGAATGATCAGCCGAATCAGGATCGCGAAGCTCGCGGCGATGACTTTCCCGGTCCGGGCGCGGTACTGAATTATCTCAAGCCGTCGCGCAGCGTGCCGCCGAGCGTTTCGCTGCCGACGTGGTTGAGCATTCCAGGTCCGTCGAATCGCATGCCCGGTCAGTACGGCGGATTCCTGGGTTCGCTCAAGGATCCGTTCCTGATCGCGGGCGAGCCGCACAAGCCGGGCTTCAAGCCGCTGTCGCTCACGCTGCCCGACGATTTTGGCATCCAGCGCATGCAGTCGCGCTGGACTCTGCTTTCGGCACTCAATTCCGCAACCCGTTATTTGGAAGACCAGGCCACGCGCAACCGCGATCATTTGAGTCAAAGCGCCTATGAACTGCTGGTCGATCCCAGGGTGCGAGAAGCCGTCGATCTATCGCGCGAGTCCGACGCGCTGCGCGATCGTTACGGCCGCACGAAACTTGGCCAGTCGCTGTTGTTGGCCCGGCGCCTGGTTGAGGCGGGCGTGCAATTCGTCGCCTACAACGCCTTCAATCAGGAATGGGATACGCACGGCGGCCTTGCGGGCCGCTACAAGCAACTCGTGCCGCCAATGGACCAGGCCTTCAGCGCGCTGGTCGAAGATCTGACCGAACGCGGCATGCTCGACAACACGCTGGTGATCAACACGGGCGAGTTCGGCCGCACGCCCGTGATCAACAAGACCGCCGGCCGCGATCATTGGCCCAGCGCCTACAGCACGGTCGTGTGCGGCGGAGGCATTCGCGGCGGGCAGGTCTACGGCGCCAGCGACAAGCAAGGGGCCCACGTTGCTTCGCAGCCAGTCGCCCCGGCCGACCTGCTGGCCACGATGTGGCACCTGCTGGGCATCGCGCCCGACACCGAGCTGCGCGATCGGGTCAACCGGCCCCAGGTATTGTCGCGCGGGCAGGTCGTGCAGGGTTTGATTTAGCGCGCGACTGCTGGCAGGACGGGTTGCAGGATTCGTTGTGCGTTTGATGCTTGTGGGCCAACGGCCCAATCTGTAATAGCCAGGGGCACCGCCCCTGGGGACTGAAGAGCAATGTCTCCATAAGCCCCAACGGGGCGCTCTACCTTTTGATTATCCGTCGCGTCCGAGCGGTTTCAGGGCGCCCCGATGGGGCTCTTTGAAAGGAAAGAAGGGCATGGCGAACGATTCCAGGGGCGATGCCCCTGGCTGCAACAGGTTGGACCTTCGGTCCACAAGAACTCACCGCGAACCGAAACACGACAATGCCCACCAGTGGCAGTCGCATGGATTAACTCACAGCCGTTCTTCGCGACGCGACTCACCCCAGAGAAGTCCCAGCAAGATAACTCCGACCAGGCCAGCCGATCCTGCGTTGCCCGCGACCCACATGCGCGGCATGCCCACGGCGATGTCGCTGAACAGGAATACCACGCCGAAGGCCAGATATCCCACCGCGCTCAAGATCACCAACGGGCGATAGCGGACCACGTCGGCGGCGATCAACAACAGGGCGACGCCGTGCAGGCCGTAGCTGAACGAAACCTGACGCATCGCCGACTCGAACACCGGATCGGTCGGCATCTCGCCCATGCCGAGCCAGGCGTAACCCGATTCCATCCACCCGCGCGGCATGACCGCGGCGCCGAAGGCGAACAGCTCGACAAAGCCCACCAGTCCCAGCACCCAAGTCTGCAAGCGGACGTAGTTCATTGCCTGGTCGCTCCGTCGGTCGTGCCTTCCAACCCGGGTGCCATGCCCGCGCAAGCGCGGGCTTGCTCGAACCGAGCATCGCCGCACGACCCGATTTGCTTCCAATCGGACCCTGTCTACCGTCTTCTGTCTACGGTTCTTTTACACCTTCCACGGATCGCGGGGGACGCGGTTCAGCAGGCTGTTGGCTTCGTCGTCGCCAATGAACCGTTCCGACTTTGGATCCCAGGTGAGCGGGCGGCGCAGTTGATAGCCCAGGTTGGCCAGGTGACAAACCGTCGCCGAGCGATGGCCGATCTCGACGTCGCAAATCGGCGGCTTGCGAGCGCGAATCGAATCCAGCCAGTCACGACCGTGATCATCGGCATGGTGCAGCCGCTTGTCGCCGTCGGAGAGCGGAGTCTTGACGATTTCCTCGGGAGTGCTTTCGAGCTTGCCGCGGTCGACGTAGATCGTGCCCTGGGTGCCTTCGAACGTGCAGCCGCTGGGACCGCCGTGAAACATCTCGACCCCGTCGTCGTACGTGAACTTCAGTCCGCTGGTGGCGTCGCCCCAGGGGGGTTCGATCTTCACCGGTCCGCTGGCGTCGCGATCGAGCGCCCACTGCGCGATGTCGAAGTGATGCGCGCCCATGTCGGCCAGCCCGCCGCCGGCGTACTCGCGATAGTTGCGAAACAGCGGAAAGTGCTTGTGAATTCCCTTGGGACACAGGATTTCGTTGTAGCCTCGCCACGGCGCCGGCCCCAACCACCGATTCCAATCGGTCCCGTCGGGCGCGCTTTCCTCGGCCAGATCGCACGGCACCGGCGGCCCGCCCACGCCGACGCGAACCACCTTCACCTGTCCAATGCGGCCGTTGCGGATCAACTCGCAAGCGGTGCGAAAATAGCCGCTGAACTCGGTGCGCTGCTGGCTGCCGGTTTGAAAGACGATGTTGTTTCGGCGCACTTCGTCGACCAGCCGGCGTCCTTCGCCGATCGTCAGCGTCAGCGGCTTTTCGCAGTAGATGTCCTTCTTGGCCCGCGCGGCCAGGATGGCCATCGGCACGTGCCAGTGATCGGGAGTGGCGATCAGCACAGCGTCCAAGCCGTCAAGGGCCAGCAGCTCTCGAAAGTCGTTGTACGCCTTGCAGCTTTGATAGGCGCCCTTGTCCGGCTGTTTCGAATAGTGATCGTCGATTTGCTTGCGCCCCTGCTCGAGCCGTTCGGCGACGACGTCGGCAACGGCCACGATTTGCACGTCACCGTAGCCCAGAAAGCGACTCGCGTGCCCGCGTCCCATCATTCCCACGCCAATCACGCCCAACGTGAGCCGTTCGTTGGCCGCGGCGCGAGCCCGCGAGGGCAAACTCAAAATGGCAGGTCCAGCGACGCCAGCCGCCGCGAGCGTGTGGACAAAGCGGCGACGGGTGATTGCAAGCGACGGCATGGCGGGAGCTCCTGGGGGGGTAAAGCGACTGATTCGTCTTCGAACGCTCGAGGGCGGCCGGAATCCCTCGCTTGCCAACATTATGCAAGTGCATTCACCTCGGGATGATTGCGGAACCAGCGGGCAGCGTTGACCAGTAGTTTGGCGTTGAGCCAATTGCGAACGCGTGGAAAGCGACGCGCCCAGGCTGGTAGGCAGGTCAGCCCACCACCGAA
>CAZUPX010001249.1:0-1656 GCA_964622155.1 uncultured Planctomycetaceae bacterium
CGTCCTGCAGGGAATGAAATCAAATTTTCTAACGTGGAAAAACCGCCGCGTGCTGGGGCAGGGCTAGAAATCGATTTCCAATCGGAGACCGACGTGGTTGCCCTCGGTGCCCATAAAGCGAGGCATGAGGAAGCGAACTACCGTAGTTACGAGTTCGCGGGCGCTTCGCACATCCGCAATATCGATGTCGCTGAGTTTGGACTCCCGGACCCGGAGAGAGCCAATCCGGCGGAGTGGACGCCGTTCGTCCGTGCGATGTTCGTTGCCGGGAACATATGGTGCGACGGGATCTCGCCGCCGCCGAGCATCTGGCTTGGCGCTCCGAACGATGCGTCGATCGCCCGCGACGCGAATGGAAACGCTCTTGTGCGTTACGTTGGAGGCCAGAGCGTGAACACCACGGCCTACAGACTGCCGGAGGTGGCCGTCGGCCAGAATCAGTACATCCCGTTCGATCCGTCATACGAGGACGGTACGTTCCTCGGTCAGTTCAGGAGCATCGGGGGTGGACACATCGATCTCACCGGCAACTTCACGAACCACGCCGCGTATGTGGCGGCCGTGACGTCGCACGCTCGGGCGTTACAGGCTCAGGGTTACCTCTTGGCACCAGATGCCGATGCGATCATTCTGCGGGCGGTCCAATCTGATATCGGCAGGTGAGTTGTGGGTCGCGAACGACGGCGAGCCGGGGGTACGGCAAACAGTGACGGGTTGCCTGCCCCTTGGATCGCTCACGGTTTCACGCTCAGCAGAAATCGCGTTTCTGGCTCCCAGAGGCGTATTGCCTGGATAAAAAGTTCAAACCCCGTCCTGTCACCCCGACTTCGAAAGTGAGATGGCCTCGGCAAATGCCGAGGCCATCTGCATTTACGGGGGAGTTCAAACGATGTCTTCTCACCAGGGACTGCGTGCCGGGTTTGAATTTCGACCATTCGGCTGTTTGCCGCCTTCGCCGATCTTGAACTCGGCGCGGAAGCTCGGCTTGATCATCGTCAGGAACGTGAAAGTGGCGTGGTCGCCCCAGCGAAGCGACGAGAGGCGATGCCGCGGGCCGGTCCGCAGCCAGACCCTGTCCATCGTCGTACTCTCCCCCATGACAATCCTCACGCGCGCGATCATTCCGGCGGCTGTTCTTTTGGCTGGGTGCTCGTCACCCATCAAGGTTGACCCGGCCTCGCTCATCGGAAAGACGTTTCCCACGGTGCGGGGGGAGACTCTCGAGAAGCAGCCCCGGACACTGCCAACGGATCTTGCGGGCAAGCCGACGTTGCTCTTCGTGGGTTACAAACAGTCGTCGCAGTTCGACATCGATCGGTGGATGGTGGGGATCCTGCAACTGAAGACGCCCATCGGGTTTTATGAAGTTCCGACGATCTCCGGGATGCTGCCGGGGATGTTCGCGAATCAGATCGACAATGGCATGCGAGGCGGTATTCCCAAAGAGCTTTGGGCCGGCGTCATCACGGTGTACAGCGATGCCGACCGGATCGAGGCATTCACTGGAACGGAAAACCCGATGCCGGCCCGCGTGATCCTTCTCGACGCGACGGGCAAGGTCCTCTGGTTCCACGACCGCGGTTTCAGCCCGGTTCTGCTCCAAGAACTGGACGCAATGATCCGCGGCCTGTAAGTCGTGCGCCACTGAAGTCGCCC
>CAZUPX010001250.1:0-1799 GCA_964622155.1 uncultured Planctomycetaceae bacterium
AGGCTGATGCCGTCGACCGCGATCGAACCCTTGCTCGCCATGTAGCGATCCAGTTCGCTGGGGGCACTGAACCAGAAAATCGACCACTCGCGATCATCCTCTCGCTTCACGAGCGTGCCGGTCCCCTCGACGTGCCCGGTGACAAAGTGTCCTCCCAGCCGATCGCCGACTCGCAGCGACAGTTCCAGGTTGACTTTGTCGCTGGCCGCCAGTTGGCCAAGGTTCGTTCGCGTGAGGGTTTCGCTGCCGGCGTCGAAGCCCACTCGGCCGTCTTGGCACAAGACAGCGGTCAAACAGCAGCCATTGATGGCCACGCTGTCACCGACGGCGACCTGGCGCGCGAGAACATCGCTGCGCACGACGATCCGCTTGCCGGGCGGACGGTCTTCCACCTCGCAGACAGTGTCCAGACTTTGCACAAGACCCGTGAACATCGTGATTGGCGTGAGGATCAAAAGATCGGATCGTGCGTTTCGCGGCGCTGAACGGCGCGTTGCCAAAGGTATTTTGCCGGGGAAGCCAGTACAAACGCGACGCCGATGATGGGCACCGAGTATCCCTTGAACAGCATGATGGCAACGGTGAAGAACACCAGTGCCACCACGTGCGCGAAACTTCGCTGCCCGCGAAGGACCTGATTGACGACGTGCGGGTAGGGAATTCGCGAAACCATCAGCAGGGCCAGCAGCAGCGCGAAGAATGGTAGCGCCCATTGCACGACTGTGTCGACGTCGCCAGCGTATCGCAATTCGTTCCCTTCGCGTCGCAGCTCGTAAAACAGGATTGCAAACCCGGCGATGGACGCCGCGGCCGCCGGCGATGGCAGCCCGCTGAAGTGCATGTGGTCATCGTCCTCAGTGGCCTCGACGTTGAACCGCGCCAGCCGCAGGGCCACGCATGCCGCGTAGGAAGCCGCGATAATCCAGATTTTGTCGTGCGAAAATGTGAACGTGGGACACATCTTGACCAGCAGGAAGCCGGGCGCGACACCGAACGAGACAATGTCGCACAAGCTGTCCAACTGGCCGCCGAAGTCGCTGGTGGTGCGAGCCAGTCGCGCTACGTGGCCGTCCAGGGCGTCGAAAACCATTGCCAGAAAAATCAACCACCCGCTGAGCATGATGTTGTGCATGTCGTCGGCGCGGTCGAACTCCCGCACCAGCCGCGTGGGATGGCGAAAGGTCATGTCGGCGGCCTGCGGAATGTCGAGCGACGTGGGCCGCTCGACGCGCGCGGCCACGACGATCGCGAAGAAGCCGCAGATCAAGTTCGCCAGCGTGAACACCGTGGGAAACACGGCGACGGTGCGTATTCGGTTCATCGTGTCTTCGTTCTCGCTTGCGAGAGCATCGATCCGCTCAGCCGTCATAGCGGGCCAGGATGCTCTCGCCCCCCTTGACCTTTTGACCGACCGTGGCCAGGACCTTCAATCCACCCTCGACCGGCAGTATCAGCTCGGTCCGCGAGCCGAACTTAATCATACCGAATTTGTGGCCCCGCGCGACCCGTTCGCCGCTACGTAAATTGCAGACGATCCTGCGTGCCACCAGCCCTGCCACCTGTCGCACGACCAGCCGGCGATGCGGCAATTCTTCCTCTTGCAGGCCAATCCACAAGCTCTCATTGACCATGGCGCTGGCCGGATTGCGGGCGTCGAGAAACTTGCCCGGCGTGTACCGCAGGCGGATGACCCGTGCCTCGGCAGGCGAGCGATTGAGGTGGACGTTGAAGATCGACAGAAAGATCGAAACTCGCACCGCGGGCCCGCCGGCGAACTCGTCGGCGTCCAGTTGGGCAAC
>CAZUPX010001251.1:0-2048 GCA_964622155.1 uncultured Planctomycetaceae bacterium
TTCAAGCGAGTTGACTGTTGCAGCTTGGCGATGACGTCGGGGCTGAAGATGTGGGCTTCACCCTTGCGACGCCATTGATATTGGCCGCCGACGTCGAGGTCCAACGTCTGTGCCACATCGGCATTGGGGTAGGCGTGCTCGTGACGGCGCAGCGACTCCTCGGCAATGACCTCGATGCCCACGCCCTCGATGCGGCTTGGCGTGCGCGTGAAGAACTCGCCGATGAACGCGCTATTGAGTCCGATGGCCTCGAAGATTTGCGCTCCACGATAGCTGTGCTGCGTGGAGATGCCCATTTTGGACATCACCTTCAAGAGTCCCTTGCCAATGCTCTTGACGTAGTTCTTTTCCAACTTCTCGTAGCTGTACGCGTCGGGAACATAGCCGTCGGCCCGCATTTGTCGCAGCGTGGCAAATGCCAGGTATGGATTGACCGCACCGGCGCCGTACCCGGTCAACAACGCAAAGTGGTGTACCTCGCGCGCTTCGCCCGTCTCGATCACCAGCCCGCAGCGCGTGCGGCTACCTTCGCGCACCAGGTGATGATGAACGCCGCTGGTGGCCAGGAGCGCGGGAATCGGCACAAGGTCGGCGCTGACGCCGCGATCTGAGAGGATGAGGATCGTGATCCCATCGGCAATGGCCTGCGACACCTCGACACGCAACTGATCCATGCGGCGGCGCATGCCCACGGCACCTTCGCTGTGCGGAAAGAGGGTCGACATGGTGCGACTGCGCAAACCCGGCATGTCGAGCTGACGAATCTGCTCAAGCTGAGTGTTGGTCAGCGTCGGCTGCTCAAGTCGCAATAGCCGGCACTGCTCGGCAGTTTCATCCAGCAGGTTGGCCTCCGCGCCGATCGTGGTCACCAGCGAAGTGATGATCTCTTCGCGAATGGCATCCAGCGGCGGGTTGGTCACCTGGGCGAATAGCTGCTTGAAATAGTTATAGAGCAGTTGCGGGCGGTTCGAGAGCACGGCCAGAGGGGTGTCGTTGCCCATCGAGCCGACCGCCTCGGCGCCGTCGGTGGCCATGGGGGCCATCAAGATTCGCAAGTCTTCCAGCGTATAGCCAAACGCGCGCTGCAACTTCAAGAGCGGCTCTTCCAAGCGACCGTTGACTTCAGCAATTGCCGGTAGCGCGTCGAGCCGGACCATGTTTGTGCTCAGCCACTGCCGATACGGCCTTCGAGAAGCCAGCGAGCGCTTGATTTCTTCGTCGGCGATAATGCGGCCGGCGGCCGTGTCGATCAGGAACATCCGGCCGGGACGCAGCCGCCCCTTGTATTCAACCTCTTCGGGCGGGATGGCCAGCACGCCCGCCTCGGAGGCCATCACGACCAGCCCGCCCTTGGTGACCCAATATCGGCTGGGCCGCAGGCCGTTGCGATCAAGCACCGCGCCGATCAAGGTACCGTCGGTAAACGCCATCGACGCCGGACCGTCCCAAGGCTCCAGCAGACACGATTGGTATTCGTAGTAGGCCTTCAGATCGTCGCTCATGCTCTCGTGGTTCTGCCACGGCTCGGGAATGAGCATCGACATGGCCTGCGGCAGCGAACGGCCGGTGAGCCCCAACAGCTCAAGCGCGTTGTCGAACACCGCCGAGTCGCTGGCTCCGGCGATGCACACCGGGCAAATCTTCTTCAGATCGGCACCATACTTCTCGCTGGCGAACATACTTTCGCGGGCGTGCATCCAGTTGATGTTGCCGCGCAGAGTGTTAATCTCGCCGTTGTGCGCCAGATAACGAAATGGATGCGCCAAGTCCCAAGTCGGAAACGTGTTGGTGCTGTAACGTTGATGCACCAGGGCCAGGGCTGAGACGAACCGCGGATCGGCCAAATCGACGTAAAACCGCTCGACCTGATCGGCCAGCAGCAACCCCTTGTAGATGATCACTCGCGACGACAAGCTGGGGACGTAGCAGTAGTCCTTCTGCGAAAGCTGGCTGCCGGCGATTTCGTTGGCGTGGAGCTTCCGAATCACGTAGAGCTTCCACTCGAACATGTCGGCCGGTGTACCGGCGCCGCGGGCAATGAACGCCTG
>CAZUPX010001252.1:0-4057 GCA_964622155.1 uncultured Planctomycetaceae bacterium
GCGCCGGCGTGATCGTGATTTTTCCTCCGGCTGATCCCGACTCCCTTATCCGGCTGCCCGCTGTTCCCTTGTCCCCTATTCGCTCAGGAGTTTTGCGATGGCCCAAACGGAACCGATGCTCGCGCACATGGTGTATTTCAAGCTCACCGATAGTTCGCCCACGGGTGTCGAGCGACAGATTGCCGCCTGCAGAAATTATCTGACCGATCACGCCGGCACGCTGTTCTTCGGCGTGGGCACGCGCACACCCGACCTGAGCCGCGAGGTGAACGATAAGGACTTTGACGTGGGCCTGCACGTTGTGTTCAAGAATCGCGCGGCGCACGACGCGTACCAGGTGAGCCCGCGACACGTACAATTCATCGAAGAGAACAAGCCCAACTGGGCAAAAGTTCGCGTGTTCGACGCCGACGTCGAATCGTAGGCTGCGAGGTTGGCTAGGCAGAGTAATCAATTTCTGATCGCGAGGACCCGCCAATGGCCCACGAAGTTCAGTTCAAGGTGCCGTTTCGCAAGCTCGGCAAGAGCGACGTGATCTTCGTCGTCAAGGGCGAGGATGGCGTGCTGGGCACGCTCAAAGTGTCCAAGGGGGCCGTGGTCTGGTACCCGAAGAAAACCAGCTACGGCTACAAGGCCGACTGGGACCGCTTTCACAAAGTCGCGCAAGAGTGCTTCACCCAGCACGAGTATCGCTCGAAGCCGTAAGCATGCGGTCGTTAACCGTGGGTCCGGCCCTGGCCTGACTCGACCGGCCCTGTGAATTCCCTATAAGATTCGGATCGCCATCCGACGAGTGGAAGTTCGACGATGCGACAAAACGTGTTCGCTATCTCTGCCATTGCCATGCTGGGTTGTGCAAGGCCGGGACTCGCGGTAGAGCCCAAGCCGATCGAAGGCGCTTACCCGAGCGGCAAGCTGGTGAAGTTGGAAGTCGAGGGACGCCGCGCGTATCTGATCCGCCCGACGAAGAAGACCGATCCGGAGCGGCGCTGGATTTGGGTCGGACCGTTCTGGCTGGCGGTCAACGAGAAGGGAAAGATCGATCATCGGATGTACGTGGACAAGTTTCTGGAAGCCGGATTTCACGTGGCCGGCGTCGACGTGGGCACGTCCTGCGGCAGTCCGCGCGGGGCCGAGGTGTACCAAAAGTTTTACGAGCAACTTATTGCCAACCACCAGCTCAATCCCAAGGCCCGGCTGCTCGGCCAGAGCAACGGCGGACTGATCGCGTACGCTTGGGCCTTTCGCCACTCCGAGTCGGTCGATCGCATCGGCGGCATCTATCCTGCGACCGACTTTCGGAGCTGGCCGGGGTTGCCGAACGTGCTCAAGTTCCCGGAGCCAACGCTGGGCTATGATCTGGTGCTCGACGAGCTGAAGCGGCGTGCGGCCGAGTTCAACCCCATCGACAACCTGGCGCCTTTGGCGAAAGCCGGCGTAAAGATCCTTCACATTCACGGGGACAAGGACGAGCTGGTGCCGATCGACCCGAATTCGTGGGCGGTCATCGAGAAGTACTCCCAGCTCGGCGGCGACGCCAAACTCGAAGTCATCCCCGGGCTCGGCCACGGCGGGGCAAAGTTCTACGAGTCTGACAGCCTGGTGAAGTTTTTGTTGGAGTGAGCCTTCGGGTGCCACTGGCTCTGCCAGTGTCGCCCTCCGCTCCAACGGTCCACACTGGCAGAGCCAATGGCACGCGCCGATGGTAGAATCACGGGCATGGACAATGCGAATCTACGGGTCACGATTAGGGGCATGCTGGTCGCGACGGCCTGGGCAGCCGTGTTGTTCTGGGCATGCTTAACTCCGTTGCCCGGCCCCGAAGCGAGTAATCCAAGGAGTTTTCTCCTCATATGCGTGCGTGCGATAAGCCTCTTCACCGCACTAGCAGCTCCGTTTGAGAAGGCCAAATACGGGATGGCCGTGGGCGCGCTCATCGTAGCCATCTGGGTTGCACTTTCATGGCTCCTGGCAATAACCGTCGCCTGAAAAACTATTTCAAACGGTATCACTACCAGACACTGGCGCCTTCAGTGACACGCTCAAGTGGCGTGTTACAATGCCGGCATGGTACGCTCGAAAGTTATTCCCGCGATCGTTGCCGCAACCTGCATCGCAAGCACTTCTCACGCAGCGGGCGAGTTGAAATTCCGCGTCCAGGAAATATCCAAAGCCCTCACGGTCGGCTATGCCACGCGGATCCTCGACATGAACGAGGATGGCAAGCCGGACATTGTCGTGGTTGACACCGAGCGGGTGATCTGGTTTGAGAGTCCTGATTGGAAAATGCACACAATCATCGAGCACGCGACCAAGAAGGACAACGTCTCGATTGCCGAGGCCGATATCGATGGAGACGGCAAAGTGGATTTTGCGCTGGCGGCCGATTGGCGGCCAGCCGACACGCACTCCAGCGGCAGCCTGCAGTGGCTGTCGCGCGGGAAGTCGGCGGCCGACAGGTGGACGGTACATCCGATCGCCACCGAGCCGACAATCCATCGCATTCGCTTCGCCGACATCGACGGCGACGGCCGCGACGAGCTGATCGTCGTGCCGCTGTTCGGCCGGGACACGAAGGCGCCAAACTACGCCGAGGCGCCAATTCGGATTTTGGCCTTCAAAGTTCCCGCCGACCCGGTACATGGCACATGGACGCCGCAGGTGCTGAACGAGGAGCTGCACGTGGCCCACAACTTCTGGCCCACGGACATGAACCGCGACGGCAAGCTCGACATCCTAGTGGCCAGCTTCGAGGGCGTGAGTCTGCTGGCGCGTCGTGATGGCGGCTGGACGCGCACGCTCATCGGCAGCGGCAACCAGGAAACTTCGCCCAGCCGCGGCGCCAGCGAAATCAAACACGGCCGGCTGGCCTCGGGGGGCGACTACCTGGCCACGATCGAACCGTGGCACGGGTTTCAAGTCGTGGTGTACACGCGACCGGCTGCCGACGTGACGTCAAGCGACGCGACGTCCCCGTGGCCGCGGCAAGTCCTCGACGACCAGCTCAAGTGGGGGCATGCCGTGTGGTGCGCCGATCTCGACGGTGACGCCGATGAAGAACTGGTGATCGGAGTGCGCGACACGAAGGACGCTGCCAACCCTTGCGTGCTGCGAATCTATGATCCAAGCTCGGCCACGCCATGGACCAAACACGTCATCGATCCGGCCGGCGTGGCGATCGAAGACCTGGCCGTGGCCGATCTCGATGGCGACAAAAAGCCGGACATCGTGGCCGTCGGCCGAGCGACCAAGAACGTGCGCATCTATTGGAACGAGACTGCGCCGTAGGAGCCGCCGGCATTCTTTTCTAGTCCCCTGCCCCTCGCCCCTACCTCATTTCCGCCCCGGCCACTCGAAGCGGAACAGGGGAATCGTGATCGTTTCGGTGGAGATCGGTTGCCCTGCGGCGAAGGCCACCATGCGACGGCGCATCTCCTCGGATTGCGCAAACAGGTCATCGTCGTGCCCGGCGCCTTCGATGATCAGGTGCACACCGTTGGGAAATCCAGCCAGGACTTCCTGGGCGTTCGACGGCGGCGTGCGGCCATCGAGGGACCCGCTGATGAACAAGGCTGGAACCTGTGACTTGAGAGGTCCACGAAAATCGGCGCCGAGATCCGGGGCCTGCCAGGCGGCATTGATGTCGGGAAACGGAAAGTTTATCGCATCGCCAAGGACACACTGGCTCGCCTCGCGGTGGATACGCGCAAGACGCTCCAGCGACGCGCCCGACGCGCAGTCCATCAGGTACGACATGCCCGAATCAACAGCTTCGTGTCGCAGCGAGGTGACTGCACGGGCGATTCGCGAATAGTCGCCTTGCGACATAGCATGGTAGAGCGCGGGAACACTTTTGGCAGTTCGCGTGCGTCCGATGGCGTTGGACGTCAGACGTTGCAAGTCCCACTTGCTGATGGCCACGGTCACTTTCTTGCCGCCAGGTGGCTGGGTCACCTCGACCACCGCCGGTTCCCGTTCGAGGCGCGCGAGCGTGTCCTTGACCAGCTCGAACAAGTCAGGGATCGCCGCGCTGATCTCGGGATCGGCCTTGACGAGC
>CAZUPX010001253.1:0-2159 GCA_964622155.1 uncultured Planctomycetaceae bacterium
CCCCGGTGATTGGCAGACGGTCATTGATCTGATGGCAGCGCCGGCAGATCCGGTTGCCTGGTCCCGCTGAATCGAAGAGCTGATTGCACTTCAGGCAGGTGCGTTGTTTGGCTTCCATGTCAGCGTCGTTCCGGCCCTCCAGAGGTCGGCCAGACTCATGCAGCCGCCTCCTGAGGTTGATGGCTGTGATGTGCGACGCGGTCGACGCGGAACGCGTCAGGACCGAACTCGCGGCCGATGAAGCTGACGAACAAGCGATTGAGATCCCGTCCGACCGGCGTGCCCGCATCGATGACGCAGGCACGCTTGGCCGGATCGAGATAATGGGCCGCGTCGAGCCGGGTTTGGGCCTCGCCGTGCAAGGCCTCGCACCCCCACAGCGCCAGGAGCAGAGCGGCTTGGACGTCTTCCGTCGGCACCTGCTCGTCGAAGTCGTAGCGATAAAGGTCCGTCGCCATGATTTGCTCCTCGCGATGTTCGGGGCCGCTACCTGGTTAAAGACCCGGTTCGCCGTCGAACTGACGAAAGAACTACAGGTATTCCTTCAACCCGCGCTCCTCAAATCGACGCCGCACCTTGTCGAGCCGCCCGTTTAGCGTGGTGCGCGGGATGTCCACGTCCCGGGCAACCTGCGAGATCGAGTCGCGCATAAGTCGCTCGCAGTACTTGCGTTGCCTCTCGTCAGTGAGATCTCCTAGGCACTCCCTGACGTCCAGCACCAATTCCGCCAACTCCTGGGGGCTGCGTTTGGCGCGACCTCGGCGCGAGGGAATTTCGCGCTCGCTGATCGTGTCGGCCAATTCGATGGGCCCCTCGTCGGTGCCGATCTGCACGTTGATCGAGCAGGTGCGGCGGTGATCGCGCTTCTCCGCCTCGCTGTCGCGGATCATGCTGGCGAGGTGCCGGCGAACCGTGATCGCCACGAACGCCTTCCACTTCGGATCGTTGGGATCAGCGGCATGCAGGTGCCTGGCGAGCTTGAGATACAGCCGCTGTTCGATCTCCTCGCGGTCCTGCCGCTTGAAACCGAACTTGCCGGCGAGTTGCCGGGCGCACTTGCGCACGAACCCCTGCGTGAACGAATCGAGGCCGGGTGCCTTGTCGCGGGACGGACCGTTCGATTCCTCAGGCTTCTTGTGCTTGTCCATTTTGCAAACTCCGACGGGTGGTGTTTCCCGCCGTGCCCGATGCACGGCAGCACCCGCCGCCGGAGTTGCACTAGCGCGCACAAAAAAACCTGCGGCGCGACGCTAGTCGCGTTGCCGCAGGTTGTTGGGCAATCAAGATCACGGTCTTGCACTTGCACGAAAACGGCGCAAGTGCAAGACGCTAAGCTTTGGGTCCCTTCACGATGGGTCCCTTCCAGGCCATGATTTGGTTTAGATCGAGGGCCGTCTCCCAGTAGATCTGCAGTTCCCTCGCATGGGCATCACTTAGGCACCGACTGACGTCCGACTCGGACAGGCCGACGCGCTCTGCCAGGGCCTTCTGCGTGGGGCGCGGGAGCAGCTCCGGTTCGCCCGTCTGGTCCCGCTTGGCGAACGCGTGGTCACGTGCCGCTCGCAGGTGCTCGACCATCTCCTTTTTCAGAGACTCGATGTTGGCAGCGCGATCCGCCCGTTTCCTGGGCCGGCGAGTGGCTGTGGAACCAGCCCCCAGTCCGGCGTCAACTAGGCGACCTTCGACATAGGTCGCGTCCAAAGCGATCCCGTTGCCGTTGAGCGGGAGCGCCGACTCGAGCGCCAGCACCAGGTTCCCGGTGATTTCCTGGCACCGGCGGGCGCCCGCCTCAGTCGGAGCGAACACGATCGCCTTTGGGCGTCGCTCCAGCTCTTTGGCGACCAAGGCGGCCACGTCGCCCAGAAAACAACGCGCGAACCATACTTCGCGCGAGCGGCTGGCCCAATTGGCTTTGCCGACCTGCCAAAGGTGCCCGGCCACGCGCTCCTGGACTGACACCTGGATGCCCCGAAACGCCGCGGTGAGCAAGGCGGGCGTATCGATCTCCCAGCGATCCAGCAAATCGGCGGGAACCTGGGAGACTCCGCAGTCCCGGCAATGAATGTAGCCGTGGCTGGCGCCGGCCTGGTCCGCGATGTAGTTCACGCGACATCGCTGGCCGCATTCGCTGCAGGTGGACGCGGCGGCCGGCGTCGTCG
>CAZUPX010001254.1:0-7455 GCA_964622155.1 uncultured Planctomycetaceae bacterium
GACCAGCATATCGAGATCGACTTCATGGAGCCGTCCGCTCAACTCGACTTGCCAGGCGCCGGACTGCTCGGTCGCTTGCAGGCGTCCTTGAACGGTGCTCGCGCGGCCCAATCGTTGGACCGCTGGCCAGACGCCGGAGAGAACTTCGCAGGGCAGGGCGGTGGCGCCCGTGGTGAAGTGCACCGTGGTGGTCGGCGGCGCGCTGGAATATTCGCGACTGGCGGTCAGCTCTGCCGGAGCCGGCACGGTGTCGCCACCCGCAGCATGGCTAAACTCCAAGCTCAACCTCCGCTGTTGCCCTTCGCCGCCGATCTGGCCGGCGATGTTCGTAAAGCTTTGGTCGCCTTGTGCCAGGTGCAGGGTCAGGTTGCCCGCTTCGAATCGCAAGTGCTGCCAATCCAGCCCCTCGCGCAATTGCGCCAGCGCCATCTGCCAAAACTCGGCCAGCCGTTGGCCGTTGATTGTCGTGGGAAGCGGCAGCCGGATAACAACGCCATCGCCGGTGCCTTGCACCTCGACTGCCGGCAATCGGGCCAGAAGTTGTCCGGTTACCGGGTCCGATAGATCGAGCCCTTCGTACAGCAGCAAGTTCGGTCTTGGCGAGCTTGCCCGTGCGAGCTTGACCCTCCAACCCAAGCGAGTCTCGATCGCCCGCTCGTGAGCCCGCGTGTATACCGACGTGTTGGCGAATACGGACCACACGATCACAGAGATCGTCGGGACAGCGCACAGCGCGAAAAATCCCGCGCGGCACAAATTAATTCGCGTGGTTTCGTGAAATGAGAACATCCGTGTTCCAAGGTAGCAGGCCGGCATGCTCACGCGAGCGTGAGCATGGCACCCAGATCACCGCTGCTGCGCCATTTCCAAAAACAATTTCCAGCGTGCCTGCATCTCGGTCAGGCTGTCGCCGCCAAACTTGTCCACCAGTGCCGCAGCGACCTCGAACGCGACCACATTTTCCAAAATCACGCTGGCGGCCGACACGGCACACACGTCGCTGCGCTCGTAGCTGGCGGCCTCGGGCTGTTTGGTTTCGAGGTTAATCGACTCAAGCGATTTGCGCAGCGTGCTGATCGGCTTCTTGGCGGCGCGCACGACCAGCGGTTGGCCATTTGTCATCCCGGCTTCCAGGCCGCCGGCGTTGTTGGTCGGCCGTACAAAGCCCAGATTCGGAGAATTCTTCTGACGCTCGTCGAATTGGATGGGGTCGTGAACCTGCGAACCCGGCCGTCGGGCAGCTTCGAAGCCCAGGCCGATTTCCACCCCCTTGATCGCTTGCACGCTCATCACGGCCTGAGCCAGCCGGCCATCGAGCTTGCGATCCCACTGCGCATGCGTGCCCAGTCCAAACGGCAGCCCTTCCACGCGCACTTCCAGCACCCCTCCGAGCGTGTCGCCGTCTTTGCCCGCGGCATCGATGAGCGTTTTGATCTCGGCGTCTTGGTCTGGGTTCAAGCTGTAGACTTCGCTCGTGTCGCGCAGCGTCCGCTGCTGGTCCAGCGTGCCCGGCTTGGGCTCGATTTTTACGCCGCCCAACTCGACCACATAGCCCAGGGCCGTAATGCCGAATGGCTTCAGCAGTTGCTTTGCCACAGCGCCGGCCGCCACGCGGACGGTCGTCTCGCGGGCACTGGCGCGTTCGAGGACACCGCGGATTGAGCCCAGGAATTTGATCGCTCCGGTCAAGTCAGCGTGGCCGGGCCGGGGCCGCTGAAGATCTCCCAGCCGTTCGAGCTTGGCGTCCTTGTTGATGACTTGCAGTGCAATCGGGCTGCCCAGCGTCGAGTTGTGCCACAGGCCGCTCAGGATCTCGACTCGGTCGGTCTCAATGCGTTGCCGGCCACCGCGACCATAGCCACCCTGGCGGCGGCGCAACTCGACGTCGATCGAATCGGTTTCGATTTCCACGCCCGCGGGAAAGCCGTCGATCAAAGCCAACATGGCCTTGCCGTGCGACTCGCCCGCAGTCCAGTAGCGCAGCATTGCTAAGTACCGCCGTGACTGAGAATTGCGCCGCTTGATTCGACGCAAAGAGCACCCATCTCGATTTTACTCAGGCCGCGGAAACGCCGAAAGGCCGGTTCTGCGAGGCCGGGCATTTGGCTCGCTTTCGGCCGTAGATTTGCCGTCGGAGCCAGCACTGGGGCTGCCGCAGCGAGTCGAGTACATTGACGGCACTATGGCCAATGCTCTGGACGCACTCGATTTTTTGGCACACCCCGACAAACACCTGGCCAAGGGCGTCTGCGCGCTGTTTGGCGACGAACCGTTTTTGAAGCGGTTGGTTTTGGCAGAGCTTAAGGAACAAGTTCTTTCGGGCGACGACGCCGAGTTTTCGGTTGGTCATTTCGCCGGCGGCGACGTCACGATGCGCGATGTTTCCGATGCGTTGGCGACGCGGGCCCTGTTTGGCGGTGGCCGCCACCTGGTGATCGTGGACGAGGCCGACGAATTTGTTTCGCAGAATCGGCCAGCGCTGGAAGAGTACGTCGCACGGTCCAAAAGCGGATCGGTGCTGGTGCTGGACGTGAAGGTATGGCCGAGCACGACTCGGTTGTACAAGGCCGTGGCCGCCTCGGGCTTGCAAATCGAGTGCAAGTTTCCAGCGCCCGCGCGCGCGCTCAAGTGGCTTGGTCAGTCGGCCAACAAGCGGCATCGCTCGACGCTCGATCCGGCTGCCGCCGAGCTGCTCATCGAGACTGTTGAGCCCGACCTGGGTCTGCTCGATCAGGAATTGGCCAAGCTGGCGGCCCTCGCCGGACCGGATGGCACGATCACGGTCCAAATGGTTCACGACGCAGTCGGCGGCTGGCGGGCCAAAACGGCTTGGGACATGCTCGATGCGGCCTTGGCCGGTGATGCGCCGAGGGCACTGGTGCAATTGGACCGGTTGCTGATGGGGGGCGAAGTGCCGATCGCGCTATTGAGTCAGATCGCAGCCAGCTTGCGGCGACTTGCCGCTGCGACGAGGCTGGTCGAGCAAGCGACGGCCGCGCGGCGCACGGTCACGCTGCGCCGCGCCCTGGAAGAAGCGGGAGTCAAATCATTTTTCGCAGCGAAAGCTGAAGAACAATTGCGCCGGCTAGGCCGCCAGCGCGGCAGCCAACTCTACCGTTGGCTGCTGGAGGCCGACCTGGCACTCAAGGGATCGAGCTCGTCGCCCCCTCGCGCGCGACTAGTGCTCGAGACGTTGATCATCCGACTTGCGGCCCCCGGCTCGACAGCCGCGGCCAGGTTGAACCCGACCGCTGCGCGCTGATTCGGAGGGAGTGCTTTGACATCCGTGGACCAGCAGACAGGCGACGCCTACCTGGTGGAATCGCGCAGGCAATTGACAACCTGTGCCGACACGATCCGACATTGCGTCAATCAGTTGGACGACGCCCAGGTGTGGTGGCGTCCCAACGAGCGGATGAACAGTATCGGCAACCTGCTGTTGCATCTGACGGGCAACATCAGCCAGCGAATGTTGTCGCTGATCGGCGGGGAGCCCGACGCGCGCAACCGCGACCAGGAATTCGCCGAGCGGCAGGCCATCTCGAAAACGCAACTGTTGGCGGCCTTCGACGAGGTGATTCGCAGGACCGATGCAATGTTGGCGAGTCTTCCGACAGAGCGACTGCTGGAGACGCGCCGTTACCGGATGCTGGTCGGCGAAGTCGAGGGGACGCTCGTGCGGCTGATCTTGCAGACACTGGTGCACCTGGGCGGGCACACGCAAGAGATCGTGGCGTTTACGCGTTTG
Organism: uncultured Planctomycetaceae bacterium; assembly: GCA_964622155.1. Classification (GTDB taxonomy): domain Bacteria; phylum Planctomycetota; class Planctomycetia; order Pirellulales; family PALSA-1355; genus CAZUPX01. The sequence continues at coordinate 3,749 of CAZUPX010001254.1, forward strand.
CAGCTTGGCGATCGCTATCAGTTCCAGAAGTCCGCGACGACCTCCGCTCAGCGGAAGTGAGCAACGCTTGCCGCCTCGCCTGCGCGGCCGTGGACGGTGCCGGGCATCAAGAGCGACAGGACCGGCGAGGTGGCCATCGTGGTCACGATCGCCATGACGACCATCATTGCGAACAAAGTCGGTGATATGATGGCCAGATCGAGCCCGATGTTAAGCACGATGAGCTCCATCAGCCCGCGGGTGTTCATCAAAATGCCCAGGCTTGCCGCGTCGCGCCAATGCATACCCATGATCCGCGCCGCGGCCAGCGTGCCGCCAAACTTGCCGAGCGTGGCGACGCCGATGATCGCCAGGCATATCAGCCACTGGTAGATTCCGCTAACCAGTCCGATCTCGGTGCGCATTCCGGTGAAGGCGAAATAAGCCGGGAGCAAGAAGATCGTGACAAAGCCTTCGAGCTTGCTGACCAGGTCGCGCGCGATGGGGCTGTCGTGCGGAATCACGGCGCCGAAAATGAAGGCGCCAAAAATGGCGTGAATTCCAATCGCCTCGGTCGCCACAGCCGAGACCAGCACGCCGACCAGCACCAGCGCCATCAAAGTCGGCGTCAGCCCGCCACGTAATCGCCGAAAGGCGCCGGACAACACCGGCCGCACAATCCAAAACATCAGGATGATGTAGGCCACGGTGAACACGGTCACGAGCAGGGCCGTCTGAAGCTGCGATTGGGCCACGCCAACTACCAGCGCAAGCAAACACCAGGCGCTCACGTCGTCGGTGGCGGCGCAGGCCAGGGCCATCACCCCCAGCTCGGTTTGGTTGATCCGCCGATCGGTCAAGATGCGGGCCAGCACCGGAAAGGCCGTGATCGACATCGCCACGCTCAGGAACAGCGCAAACGGGGTGAACGGCACGTTGCCAGTCGAGAGCCGCGGGTACAGCCATAAGGCCAGTAGCGCCCCCAGCAAGAATGGCAGCACGATGCTGGCGTGCGAAATGGCCAGCGTGACATGTCCTTGCTTGCGCAGCATGCCGGCGTTGAGCTCCAGACCTACCAGGAACATATACACGATGATTCCCAATTGCGCGATGATCGACAACGAAGGAGCCAGCGTGGCCGGCAATATGAAATGACCGACCTCTGGCGCGACGCGGCCTAACAGCGATGGACCCAGGCAGATGCCGGCCAGCACCTCGCCAATCACCGGCGGCTGGCCCAGGTATGCGAACACTCGGGCCAGGACACGGCCCAGCAGAATCACTGCCGCCAGTGCGGTCAGCAAATGGGCCAGCGGCGCCGATGCCACCGGAGGAGCGGCGCCGGGCGCGCCAGCCAACTCGGCCGGAGGGGGCGCGGTCAATGTTTCGCCGTAGAAACGAATGGCGAAGAATAGCGCCACGGTGGCCAGAATCATCAGGCCGTAGCCGATTAGCGTCTGCGCGGGCTTTCCTGCGGAAGTTTCGCTGCCAAGGGACATATCAACCTCAGCCCGCCCGTTTGACGTGAGGCCCCAGTGCGCTGTCCGCCACAAGATATTCGCTACTCGTTGACGGATCGATCCATAATAGCTGTCGCCGCGTTCTTCGTCAGGAGGGTGGTTAAACGGACCATTGTTTCGCGGTTAACACTGTAGATGCCGCGCGGTGGTCGAACTGAGGTTTTGGTCTCTGGCCGATCACCTATAATTTCAAGGCGTTCCGAGACCCATGATCCACACCTCCGTCCGTCAACTACACACAGACACGAACGATCAGGACCGCATCGCAATGACGACCGCCACGGCACACGCCGAGAAGATTCTGATCTACGACGGCGATTGCCCGATGTGCCGCGCCACGATAGCGGCCCTGCTTCGGTTGCGATTAGTCAGGGCCGAACAAACTCGCAGCAACCACGACCTGCAAGGTCCCGACCTGGAGGCCGCCGAGGCCGCCGGGTTGCGCAATGAGCTGGTCGTGCTCGATCCTCAGTCGCGCGAAACGCGCAGCGGAACCGATGGACTTCTATGGATCATCCGCGACAACACGGGCAATCATCCACTGGTGCGGCTGGCGAGCCTGCCAGGTTTTCGCGATGTACTCCGCTGGACCTATCGGGTCGTCTCGTACAACCGCCGCATCATCAGCCCCCCGCGAAATCAGATCGTCTGCGACTGTGAGCCCGAGGTGACTTTGGCCCGCCGACTGTCGCTAATCGTGCCGGTGGCACTCAAGACACTGCTGTTGACGGCGGCCTTTGGCGCGGCGCTGTTTCGTGCGGACGCGGCTGGCAGCGCCGGCGAGGGGGCGCTCGTGGCGATCGCGGCTGCCGGCTCCGGGTGGTTAATATTGATCATCGCGGCGATTGTGTTGTTAGATGGCGACAGACGCATCGACTATGTTGGCCATTCGGCCATCACGATGTTCGTCGGTGCGCTCGTATTGCTCCCGGCCACGCTGGTCGCGCTACTCGCCCCGCGCGATCCGGCGCTGGCCTTGGCCGGTGTATCACTGGCGGTCAGTCTTGTGGTGATGGTCAAGATGCAGCGGCGTCGCGTGGCGGCATTAAAGATCTCGCACGCATGGCTGATCGCGTGGCCGGTCGTGCTCGCCGGGGGAGTGCTCGCCACGGCATGGGTGTACTTTGGTCGGTGATGGCACCCATGAAGACGCTTACGTCTGGTCGTCCAATCGCAGGAAGCACCACGCGAGCCCGAGAAACCCCAGGCCGAAACCACTCAAGACTGCGCATGCTTGGCCGACTAGCTCCAGGTTTGGCTCACTGGGGTTAGCCAGCAATTGGCGGTAGGCCACCAGGGCCCAGGCGTGAGGCGTGAGCAGGCTCAACCGCTGCATCGGCTCGGGCATCATCTCGCGGTCGCCCATCAGGCACCCACTGATGCCCGCCAACACCAGAACCAACAGCGTGCCGTAGATCGCCACCTGCGCTTCGGTGCGCGCGATCGCCGCCACCAACAGCGCCAGTCCCATTGCCGACAAACTTGTGGTCAGCACCACCAGTATTAACCACCAGCGCGCCGGTCCCAAGTTCATGTCGAACACCAGCTTGCCGGCCGCCAGCAGGAACAATCCTTGCGCGACCGACAGCAGCAGGCAGGGGAGCAGCTTGCCCAATAGAATCTGAGTGCGCGACAGCGGGGCGGCCCGCAGCCGCTTGAGCGTCCCTTGGCGGCGCTCGGCCACGAACAGCCAACCCACGGTCAACACCAGGAAGTAAGCGAACATCACCGTGTACGAGGGTACGAGGATCTGGTAGCGCTGCGCCCCGCGATTGAGGAGCCCAGTCCCGGCCGGCGGCTTGTAGGTGGAAAACGCGGCGCCTTCGTCCGAACTTGGCTCGGAGCGGGTCAGAGCGGCCCAGTTCTTTCCGGTAAAATTATAGTTGGGAAACATGCGTCGCAGCGCAGTTTGCACGATCACGCGCAGCCGATCATGAGCCGACGCTTCTTCCGCATCCTGCCGCATGCGCGCCGCCGCGACGCCCTTCTTGACCTGTTCGTCGTCCACTTCATCGACGAGGCCCTTACGAGCAACTAGGTCGAAGGTCTTGTCGCCAGCCTTCTGCAACACCTCCGCCACGTGGCGGTCCGCGCGCCGGAACCCGAGCGCATCGACGACGGATGCCTGCACTTCAGGATCAGGATCGTTCTTCGCAATGGCGCTTGCGAGATTGAGGCCGGCGATGTCGCTGTGCGAGGCCATCTCGT
>CAZUPX010001255.1:0-6012 GCA_964622155.1 uncultured Planctomycetaceae bacterium
CTCTAACGAACCCTATAGTAATGTATTGCGCCCGGTCGCCCAAAATCTATTTGGCGCGGGGATTTCGACGTTTCCTCGGTCGGCAAGCGCCAAGCTCAATTCTCGAGCAGGGAAGTCACGGCCGACACACGCGGCCCAGGACAAAGCGGCTCGTCATGCCTCCGGTTGTTATCGATATCCGCAGCGCCGAAGACTCGCGCGATGTGGTGCATCGGGCCGTGCAGGCGTTGGCCGAGGGCAAGCTGGTGGCGCTGCCCACTGAAACCGTCTACGGCCTCGCGGCCAGCGCGCTGGACGAACGGGCGGTCGCACGCCTGTTGGAAACAAAACACCGCACCAGCGGCAAGGCGTTGACGCTGGCCATTCGCAGCGCCGACGACGTCTTGGACTACGTTCCCAACTTGAGCCCGTTGGGTCGCCGCTTGGCACGCCGCTGTTGGCCCGGCCCGATGACGTTGGTCACGGCCGATCACCATCCGGAGAGCCTGGTGCGTCAGCTCGCGCCGTCCGTGCAGCGCGCGGTGTGTCCCTGCGGCACGATTGGACTGCGCGTGCCAGCGCACCAATTGGTGTTGGACATCTTGCGGCTGCTGGTAGGCCCCGTGGTTTTGACCAGCGCCAATCCCGAGGGCGGGGCCGATCCGGTCACGGCCGAAGGCGTGTTGTCGGCTTTGGGCGACCAGGTGCAACTGGTCCTCAATGACGGACAGAGCCGGCTGGGCCAACCATCGACCGTGGTGAAGGTTTCCGGCAAGGAGTTTGAGATCCTGCGTCAGGGCGTCGTTTCGGAGCAAACGCTCAAGCGGCTGGCGAGCGTGATTGTTCTATTGGTGTGCACCGGCAACACCTGCCGCAGTCCGATGGCCGAGGCACTTTGCCGCCAGATGATCGCCGAGCGGCTGGGCTGTTCGGCCGGCGAGCTGGGAGACCACAACGTCATGGTCATGTCGGCCGGCATCTCGGCAATGATGGGGGCCCGTCCGAGCCCTGAGGCCGTCAGCGTGATGTCGTCGATGGGTCTGCACCTGGCCGACCACGAGTCGCAGCCGCTAACGACCCAACTGGTGCGCCACGCCGACGTGATCTGGACGATGACTCGCTCGCATCGCCAGTCGATCGTGAACCAGTGGCCCGAGGCATCGGCGCGGACCTTTGTGCTCGCCCCCAACCAATCAGACATTGCCGATCCGATCGGCGGCCCGCTGGAATTCTACAAGCACTGCGCCCAGCAAATTAAAGGGCACCTGGCCACTCGCGTCGCCGAACTCGATCTATAATGGGACGGGCCGCAGCCGCGCCTGTTTCGCTTGCCGCAGGAGCGGCTTTGAGGGAGAACCAGAGTCATGCGTATCGCCGTGGGCAGTGACCACCGAGGGTTCACCGTCAAGAGCAAGGTCGTCGACTTACTGCGGCGGCTCAATCAGGAAGTCATTGACGTCGGGCCGCACAACAGCGAGAGCGTCGACTATCCCGACATCGCCTCGGTTGTCGCCCAGCAGGTCAGCCAGCACGCGGTCGACCGGGGCATCTTGATTTGCGGCACTGGAATCGGCATGTGTATTGCCGCCAACAAGTTTCCCGGCGTGCGCGCGGCCCCCTGTCACGACGACCTGACCGCCGAAATGAGCCGCCGCCATAACGACCTCAACGTGCTGTGCCTCTCGGCCGACATGCTGGGCGAGAAACTGATCGACCGCATGGTCGACATCTGGCTCAAAACCGAGTTCGAAGGCGGCCGCCACGCGAGAAGGGTCGACAAGATCGCCGGTCTGGAGAAGCACTCGGGCTGATTAGGTGCTAGCGGCGATCCGCCTCTGGATGTGCGGCTACAACTTTTTCATTCCTCTGCGCTTCTCGGCGTACTCTGCGTTTCACATCGTTGATTCACCGGGACGAGTAGAAACGCGGAGAGCGCAGAGACCGCGGAGAAGTGAAGTGAATCAATCGCGGAACGGAAAGTAGACGGGGTAAGCAGTGGCGACTTCTCAGACGGTTGACGCGTCCTCGATGTGTTCGGCCAGCCATTCGATTGGATGCTTGGACTTGCGCCCGGTGCCGTGCTCGATTTGATGGCGGCAGGAGAAACCGGGGGCGATGATTGTGGCGTCGGCGGCAGCTTTCACGCCAGGGAATAGCACGCGCTCGCCGATCGCCATGCTGATCTCATAGTGCTCGTAGCCGAACGAGCCGGCCATGCCGCAACAGCCGGAGTCGATGGTTTTGACGTCCGTACTGGGTATCTTCGCCAGCGCCGCCACGGTGTCACGAACGCCCACCAGCGCCTTCTGATGACAGTGGCCGTGCAGCAGCAACTTCTGAGCGCCTCCGCGCAGCGGCAAATCGACTTTTGCACGGACCAGGTGCGTATCAATCAACTCGGCGCGCGCGGCCACGCGACGGGCTTCGTCGCCAGGCACCAACTCCGGATACTCATCGACGAGCATCAGCAGGCAGCTTGGTTCGCAACCGACGATCGGTACTCCGCGGTTGGCCCAGGGCAGCAGCCGCTGGATGTTTTCGCAGGCCAGTTGCTGTGCCTCGGTCAAAAACCCCTTCGATGCCATCGTGCGGCCGCAGCAGTGCAGTCCGGCCAGGTGAACTTCGTATCCGGCGGCTTCCAACACCCGCACCGCCGAGCGATTGACGTTCGGCTCGCAATAGCTCGTCAGGCAATCGTCGAGCAAGACGATCGGACCGCGCGGCGCGTGAGCCGTGGGAGTTGGCCCACGCTTGCGGAACCATTTGCGAAAATGATTTCTCTCGAAGTGGGGCAGGGGACGCCGCGAGTCAATCCCCATCATCTTTTGTGCCAGCCAGCCGGTCATGCCCCAACCGGCCACCCAATTGGAAAGCGGCGCGAAGGCCGAGCCCACTTTATTCAGCGTTGCCGCACGGGCCATCAACCGCACGCCCAGCGGTGCTCCATGCTTGCGATAGTAGCCCGACAAAAACTCCATTTTCAGCTTCGCCACGTCGACGTTCGAGGGGCACTCGGCCTTGCAGCCTTTGCACTCCAGGCACAAATCGTAGGTCGCAAATAGCCGTTCTCCAGTTAATTCCTCGGGCGCCAGCGCTCCCGACAGAACCATTCGCAAGGCGTTGGCCCGGCCGCGCGTGCTGTGCTCTTCGTCGCGCGTGACCATGAACGAAGGACACATCGTGCCGCTCTGCAGTTTGCGGCACACGCCCGATCCATTGCACAGTTCGACCGCACGTGCAAAGCCCCCCTCGCGGCTGAAGTCGAACGTCGTGGGCGGATCGATCGCGCGATAAGCAGTTCCGTAGCGAAGATTCTCGACCGGGCTGGGGCCATCGACGACCTTGCCCGGATTCAAGCGATTGTGAGGGTCAAACGCGGCCTTGACCTGTTTGAAGGCCTGGTAGAGCTGCGGCCCGAACAATCGCTCGTTGAGATAGCTCCGCGCAAGGCCGTCGCCGTGCTCGCCGCTCATCGCGCCGTGAAACTCCATCACCAGCTCGCACACTTCGCGGCTGATCCGCTCGAGGCGGTCGATGTCGATACGAGTGGTCAGGTCGAGCATCGGGCGAATGTGCAGGCAGCCGACCGAGGCATGGCCATAGAAAGCGCCGTCGGTGCCGTGGCGGGCCATGATCTCGCCAAACCGCTCGACAAACTGCGGCAAGTGCTCGGTCGGCACGGCGCCGTCCTCGACGAACGCCACGGGCTTGCGCACACCGGGCATGCCTAACAGCAGCGGCAGCGCCGCCTTGCGACAGGCCCACACGTGGTCGCACAACTGTTTCTCAAGCGCCGGCAGAATGTGGAACAAGCCGGGTTGCCCGCTAAGCCTTTCCCGTAGGGCATCGGCCTTTTCGTGCACGTCCTCGGACGTCTCGCCGTTGAATTCCACCAGCACTAACGACTCGGGATGGCCGACGACGAAGTCGAGATAGTGACGGTATTCAAGGCTCTGCTCGGCCAGCCGCAGAATCAGCCCGTCCAATAACTCGGCCGCCGAAGGCTCGCATGAGAGAATCGTGCCCACGGCTGCCACGGCGTTAGCCATCGAGTCGAAGTGCAGCACGAGAATTCCGCGAACCTTGGGTAGCGGCAGCAGATGCACCAGGGCCTCAGTGACCGTGCCCAGAGTGCCCTCGGCGCCCGCGATTAGCTTGGCCAGATTGAACTCGGCGCCAGGATACATGCGCGCCTCGGCGGCACGCGCCGCTTGCAAGAGTCGTGGGATCGGATATCGCGAACCGCACTCCGGCACGAGTTCGTCCAGGTTGTAGCCGCTCACGCGGCGCAAGATCGGTGGAAAGCGGTGCAGTATCTCCTGACGATTTTCCGTGACGATCCGTTCGACTTCGCGATGGACGTGGCCAACCAGGTCGCTGCGAAGTTGCTGTTGCTTGAGCTCCTGACGGGTCAGCGGAGCGAGCGTCGTTGTCGAGCCGTCGGACAACACGACGTCCAGCGCGATCACGCTGTCGACCGTTTTGCCATGCCAGATCGACCGCGCGCCGGCCGAATTATTGCCAATCATGCCGCCGATGTTCGCGCGGCTGCTGGTGGCCACGTCCGGCCCAAATTGCAAGCTATGCTCCGCGGCTGCTGCGTTGAGCCGATCGAGCACGACGCCCGGCTGCACGCGCGCCGTGCGCGAGTGGGGATCGATCTGGATCCGATCCATGTACTTGCTAAAGTCGATGATCAAGCCCAAGCCGATCGACTGGCCCGAAAGGCTCGTGCCGCCGCCCCGGGGAATGATTGTCAAGCCGTGCTCGGCCGCCGCTTGCACGGCACGCGCGACGTCGGAAGCACTCCGTGGCACGACGACCCCCGCCGGCATGATCTGGTAGATGCTGGCATCGGTGCTGTAGAGCGATCGCTGATATTCGTCGAGGAAAACTTCGCCGGAGAACCCGGTTTTGAGGAACTTTTCTAATTCTGACGATTGTGCCGGCTTGAGATTCATAGTCGTAACGATGGCGAATTAGCGCCGGCGACGAATCGGTGTGGATGCCGGCGTGATTATACTTGATCGCAATTGGTTTGTTGGTAAAGTCAAAGCTGGAGCTCAATTTGAGCCTGGCGCGCTCGTGTGTCCAAGCCCATCGAACGCATGTCGACGAACCATAAGCCACACCCCGATGAAGTCGAGCACTTGCTGCGCAACGCCGAGCTGCGCGATGAGATGGAACCGTATTGCGACGAGTCGATTCACCGCGTGAACGTCGACGAGTTGCCCACTCCGGTCGAGAACGAGTTTCTGGCCTCGATGCTGGCCTGGGAGCGTGCGCCCATCCTGCCGATCAGTCAGTGGTTTGAACCGGAGCTGAAGCTTCCGCGTCCGGAATCGCTTTCGGCCGACGATCTGCACGCCGAGCTTTGGCAGAGCATTCAAAAGTTATTCGAGCGGCGGATCGTGCTGGACTTCACCGACCATCTGTCGGACCGCGAATTGTACTGCCTGATCTATCGCGACATCCTGCCCTGCCGCGAGAAGAAAATTGACTCGCTGGAGCACTATCTCCACTGGGATTGTGCGGACGTCGGGGGCGACGCGACGACGTGGCTCCGCTTCTATGCCACTGAGGAAGAGCGCCGCGCTTGGGGTCAAGATTTTGGCGGGCCGTTGCCACCGGCCGAAGGTCCGCCCCATCGGCGCCAGTTGCCGCGACGACCGCTCTAGCCGCGAGCGGCCGCGCCTGGACCGCGAGCGATGGCGCAACCCCTTCGGGCGTTCAGCCTTGACCCGTTTTGCCGGGCCGCCCTATACTCAGTGGCCGCAGGATGTTCACATGGGCGAAATGCGCCGTTAGTTTCGCGCGATAAGACGCACAGGTTCCAGGAGCGGCACGTGAGAACCGAGCGACGCCACGAACTGCAAACGAACGAGCTGGCCGATTCGCTGGCCCGGGTGATTGAGACAGTCAGGCCGTACAGCCGTGCCGGCATGGCGCTGGTGTTGGCGATAGTCGTGTTGGGCTTTACCTGGGCCTATCTGACCAACCAGAGCAGCCGCCGGCTTTCGCAAGGCTGGACCG
>CAZUPX010001256.1:0-2306 GCA_964622155.1 uncultured Planctomycetaceae bacterium
CGTCATCGCGATCCAGCTCCGCGGGCAGCGGGATCAAGCGGACGTTGAACAGCTCGGGGTGCGAGTACAAATAGCTGGTCACGGCGTCGCGGTCGCTCGCGCGGCGCGCCAGGCCGCACGCCCGCCGCAAAGCCACAGCCGAACACCACTCGGCCAGCAGGCCCAGGTGCGTCAGGATCGCCGGGCGGCCATCGGCCGAGCAATAGCTGATATAGTCGCAGTTCGGATGCGTGTCGGCCGTGTTGACCAGCCGATCGACGAACACCGGATCGATAAACGGGTTGTCGGCCGACACTCGCACGACGCTGTGCGCGCCGAAATGATCGACCGCATCGACCAATTGCGCGAGGGGATCGGTCTTGGCACTGATCCAGGTGGGAACGTCGGGCGGCACCAGCCGCCGAATACAGTCATCCGGGTCGGCAGTGGCCAGCACGACCACGACGGCGTCTAGCCGCTGGCAGTCGGTCATGCGTCGGACGACGAGCTCCAGCAGCGACTTGCCGGCCAGCTTGCGGGCGAACTTGGCATCGGTCCGCGTCTGGTGGACGCCGACTTGGATGACTCCCAGGCTGTTGATCATCGAAATCGCCTCGTGGGTGGAATCGTCTCCGTTGGGCAACGTCGCGCGGGAGTCTAGCAGCAATAAATCGACAAGGTCAATACAAGCTGCATGCGCCGCGCGGGAGCGGGCAAAGTCAGGTGAACATCGGGACTTAAATCGCGCGCGACAGCATGTACTAGCACGCGGGCTCGCGAGGGCTATTGGGGCGGCTGGAATCCATCTTGGACCGCCCTGGTGCAGCCGATACAATCGCCCCCCCGCCCAGCCGCGCGACATCGCGCGGCAATGCAAGTTCACTAAAGGCAAGGAGGCCGAAAGTGGAACGACTGCTGGTCACCGGAGTCGACACTGCCGTGGGAAGCAACCTGGCCCTGCGACTGGCCGATCGGTTCGACGTGTTGGGCCTGTACGATCGACAGGCCATCGAATCGGCATATTTGCGTACCGCGGCCGCAAAGCAAGGCCGAGCCGCCGTGGAAGATCTGCTGCGCGAGTGGAAACCCGCCTGGGTGATCCATTGCACCGCGCTGTCGGCCGGAAGTTGGGACGACGTACCGATGGACGCATTGACAGAAGACGCGGCACGGACGGCCCAATGGCTGTCGATGTTGACCGCGAAATTGCCAGCCCGGCTGACGGTGATTTCCAGTGACGTGGTTTACGCCGGCCCGAGAATGTTTCACGAGGAGGCCTGCGAACCGACTGGCGCGTCGCCGTGGGCCCAGGCGGTATTGGCTGTCGAGCGTGCCTTGCAAGGCACTCAGGCACTGATCGTTCGCACGCACGCTTACGGTTGGAGTCCGGCGGGAGGGATTCCAGGATTTGCCGAGCGAGCCCACGCATCGCTGAGCGGGGGCGTTGTCGTGCCGGCCGACGGACTGCGCCATGCGACGCCCATACTGGCGACTGACCTGGCCGATTTGCTGGCCCGTGCCTACGAGCTGCGGCTGCAAGGACTGTATCACCTGGCCGGAGCCGAACGTACGAGTCCGTTTCGGTTCGTGCGCGAGTTGGCGGCCGCCAGTGGGCTGAGCGCTGGGTGCCGCTGGGCCGCGGATCCTGCCGAAGCCGTCGCCGCGGCGCACCTGGAGACGTCGCTCAACAGCAAGCGGGCCCGCCGCGCACTCCAATGCGCGACGCCGCTACAGCGCGATGGGTTGAATCGTTTCGCCGAACAAGCCTGCAACGGATGGCGGGACCGTTGGCGCACCGCCGATCGAAGTGCCGCGCGGCAGTTGGTCGCGTAGCGATGGGTCGTCATGCCGCGCAGCGGAATCAATCACCCTGGGCCAGTCCCAACAGGTTCCACAGCCGCGCGTCGGCCAGGCTGTCGGCCACGAGCGCGGAGCCGGTGAAGTCGTGTCGCCGGCTTTGTCCCGCTGGAACGGCCACTGCCATGGCGCCGGAGGCCACAGCCGCCTGGCAGCCATTCTGGCTGTCCTCGAGCACCAGCAGTTCGCGCGGCTCAACTCCCAGCCGCCGCGCGGCCAACAGATAGATTTCCGGATGCGGCTTGCCTTCGGAGATGTCTTCGCACGTGAGCACGAACTCGAATCGAGGCGCCAGCGCAAAGCGGCCCAGCACGTTGTGCGCAAAGTCGCGGCCGCTGCTGGTGGCAATCGCCTTGGGTACTTCGGCGGCCTCTAGCGCCGCCAATAGGTCGACCAGGCCCGGCATAACGTCCAAGCGTTCCTCAAGCAACGACGCGAAGCACTCGTCCGTCTCGGCGGCAAGCTCGTCG
>CAZUPX010001257.1:0-10025 GCA_964622155.1 uncultured Planctomycetaceae bacterium
GTTACCACCGCGACGTGGCCCCCATTTTCCAGCGGAACTGTCAGACGTGCCACCGCGCGGGCGGCGTCGGCCCCTTCAAGCTCGTTTCTTACGAGGACGCCTACTACAACGCCGAACGGATCGCCGAAGTTGTCAGCGACCGACGGATGCCTCCTTGGCATGGAATGCTCACTTCACAGTTCGGCGAGCTGCTGAATGACAAGCGTCTGAGCGAGGAGGAAATCAACGTGCTCCTGGGTTGGATCGAGCAGGGCGCGGGGGAAGGCGACCCCCGGGATGCACCACCGCCGGCAAAGTGGCCAAGGCCTGACGATTGGGAAATCGGCCCCCCCGACTACGTCTACAAGATGCCGCAGGCTTTTCGAGTTCCCAAGGACGGCGTGCTCGAATACCAGTTCTTCCGCGTTCGGCTCAACTTTCCCGAAGATCGCTGGTATCGCGCCGTGCAAGTCAAACCCGGTAACGCCGAAGTGGTACACCACGTCGCCATCCACCTCGTTCCGGCCGACGGAAAGCAGTATCAAGGACTCACCGCGATGGCCGAGTTATATGGCCTTAACACCCAGCGGGGAAATGTCATCTTCGACTATGTGCCGGGCGACACTCATAACGCCAAGACCTTCGATCCCGCCCAGGCCGGCCGGATTCCCAAGAACTGCGACCTGGTCTACGAGGTCCACTATACGCCGAACAACCGCGAGGCCACGTTGGATCAATCGATGGCCGCATTCAAGTGGTCCGACAAGCGTCCCGAGCATGAAGTGCTGGGGCGCGTGTTTCGCAAGCCCGTGGGCCGCTTCCGCATCCCACCTTACGATCCGCATTACCGCATGGAAGACAGCTACTATTTCGAGACCGACGTCGACCTGGACGCGATTCGCCCCCACTTTCATCTCCGCGGCAAATCATACCGTTTGGAGATTGTCGAGCGCAACGTCGACACCGGCGAGATCGAAAAACGGCAAACTGTGTTGTCGGTGCCGCTGTACGATCAGCGCTGGCAACGCATGTACGAACTGAAAAAACCGCTGCGTCTTCCGGCTGGGACCGAGCTGTTGGCCACCGTTCACTTCGACAACTCCAGCTTGAACCCGAACAATCCCGATCCTTCCGCGGAAGTTCTGTGGGGCCAACAGACCACGGACGAGATGTTCAGCACGCGCTTCCGCTACCGCCTTGTCCCGCCCGAGAAGAAATAGCCATTCGTGGATGCTCGATCATGCGATTCCTCTTGCTGATGCTTCTGGCTGCATGTGGGGGCCTCGCGGGCTCGCGCGGCCTGGCCGCCGTCCCGGAAAGACCGACCACCGACGCTCGCGCGCCATTGCAGGCGGTCGATAACGATCAGCTAAACTCGCCGACAACCCGCCTGGGCGGATTTGCCCATATCTCAAAGCGCGTTCTTCAAGACCTGCTCAACCGCGATATGACTTTCACCGAAACCGTGGCGGAGCCGATCCTCAACATGACCACACGCGGTTCGGCCCGCGTTGACTGCCGGATCGGATTCGATCTGCTGCCCAATCCGCATGCGGCCCATGTTCGAGTGTTGATGAACGGCAGCGTCGTCATGGACAATGCGGTTAGCACCCTGCGATCAGTGCAGGTCTCTTCGTCATCGCAAACGCGGATCAGCGGTTATCAGGATCTCCTCCTCGATGACGACGGCCTGCGCCTTTTGCCGGCGCGCGCCAGTGGCAGCACGTCGATTCAAGTCCATGGCCTCGATGCTCGGCCCTTCGTCGAGCGCCTTGGATGGCGACGCGTCGGACGGCAGCAGCCTCAGGCCGAACAGGCGGCCAGCCAGCGTACCGCCCGCCGCGCCGAACGGCATCTCGAATCAGAGGTCGCCAGGTCCGTGGGGCACCTCCGGCACGAAACAATCGACGACATCTTCCGCTCACTATCCGAAGTGGGTGTCTTCCCCGAGGCGCGGCTGGCAACAACCAGCGAGTATTTGTCGATCCGACTACTCCGCCCTGCCGCACTCGCTGAGCATCATCCAATGGCCAATTCACCGCCCGTGCCCGAGGGGGATTTGGCCATTTGTCTGAACGATTCGTTTGTCACTGAGCTGATCGCTCCCCTCATGGCCGGCAGAACGTATAGCGACCGCCAGTTCGCCGATCTCATGGAAACACTGACCGGCAAGACGCCGCGACCGCTTTGGGTGCACTCTCGGACAGAGCCTTGGAGCGTTACAGCCGCGAAGGAACAACCGCTCGTCATCTCGTTCGCGGGCGAGGCCGTGTCGATAAAGTTGCGGATTGATCACGCCGCGCGAGGGCAGCAGCGCCTGGATCGAGCTCTGGAAATCTCGGCCAAATACACCCTTGAGATTACTCCCGATGGACCTCACTTGATTCGCAGTGGGAATCTGGCGGTGGAGTTTGCCGAGGCTGCCGCCCAACAGCGCGATCCACGCGAAGAGGAGTTCAGGGAATTCTTGGAACGAAAGTTCAGCGGAGTTTTCTTGAGTGACATTCATTTCGACGGCTTGATGCCTCCGCAAGGCGGCTTGTTGGGCAAACTACGCCGCTTGGAGCTCAAGCAACTTTCGTCGCGCGACGGCTGGTTCGCCATCGGTTATGAACTGCGCTCCACATCGCAGATAGCCAGCACTCGGAAATCAACACTCGCCCCCTGACCCGATTTCTCGAACCGCGGCCCAGCTCGAGCTAGTGGCGGAAGGATAAGCTCCCGAACGATGAACAAGCTGGGGCGCCCGAGTCCAACGTGAGCGTCAGTGCGATCATTGTGACGACAACTTTTCCCAATGTCCGGCCCACGGACCGCGTTTTCTGGGCGATTCGATGGCATAAGTTCCCGTCGGCACAACACTTGCTAGAATTCTTGCAGGGGCGTTCTAGTCCAGCTCTGTCTCACGCGCACGCAGCAGTGCGCAACAGGAGCCAATACCATGAATCAGCCGTTACGACATCACGGTCTCATACACGGGTTGATGCCCGTCGTCTGTCTGTCGATGATCCTGATGTTCTTGGGCGGCATATTTGGGCTGAATTGTTCCGCGGCAGCCCAACCGAAGCCCGCTCCGTCCGAAGAGGGCGCGCAAGTGCTCACGCGCGGCCCAGTGCACGAAGCTTTTGCCGAATCCGTGACGTTCGATCCCCAGCCCGGCGTGGTGGTGCCCAAGGCGCCGCCGGAGGCGGTTGAGGAGCTACCGCCCGATCAGCGGCCCGAGGGAGACAACGTCGCTTGGATTCCCGGTTATTGGGCTTGGGACGACGAGCGGGACGACTTCCTGTGGATCAGTGGCATCTGGCGCGATATGCCGCCGGGGCGACAGTGGGTTTCCGGATACTGGCGCGAGGCGGGCAACGGGTTTCAGTGGATTTCAGGCTACTGGGCGGCCGCCGAACAGAACGAAGTTGAGGTTTTGTCCGAGGCGCCCCCGGCCACGCTCGAAGCCGGTCCCAACGTGCCGGCCCCCTCGCCCGATCAGGCGTGGGTGCCCGGGCTTTGGACCTGGCGGCAGACGCGGTACGCGTGGCGGCCTGGATTCTGGACGGTGCCGCAGCCGGGCTGGGTGTGGGTGCCAGCGTACTATGTATGGACGCCCGGTGGCTTTGTCCTGGTAGGCGGCTACTGGGATTACCCGGTTCCGAGTCGAGGCGTGCTGTTTGCACCGGTGTATTTCACCGCCGGCATCTACAGCGCCCCCGGCTATTTCTACACGCCGGCCACGGTGATCAACCTGGCCGTGTTCTCCGACCATTTGTTTTTGCGCCCCCGTTATTGCCATTACTACTTTGGCGACTATTACGCCGCGAGCTATGTCGGCATGGGCTTTTACCCGTGGTTCTCGATCAATATCCACCAAGGCTACGATCCGATCTTCGCCTATCAGCGATGGGAGCATCGCCACGACAACGATTGGCATCGAAATGTCCAGGCCAGCTATCAGCATCGCCGCGAGCACGAAGACGCACGACCGGCACACACGTGGAACGCCGAAATGGCGCGTTCCAAGAAGCCCGGCGCGCCAGTGGACAAGGCCGGCGCGGTGGCCGTCTCGCTCGATCAGATGGGCCGCAGCAAGGACGTGCCCGTCAAGCTCCGATCGATCGACAAGCAAGAGCGCGACAAGGTGGCCGCACACAGCAAGGAGATCCAACAGTTTCGTCAGCAACGCAAAGACCTCGAGGCCAAAGCCCCGCCGGCCAAGGGCGATCAAGCGGCCAAAGTGAAACTCCCCACGTCGCCGTTCGTGACCGGATCGCCGGGTCAAAAGGTCACCGACCAGGCGAAATCTGGCAAGAAAGACCTGCCGCGCGCCGGGATCTCGGGCCAGCCAGGCACCGCCCCGCGCGGTGGCCGAGTTCAAAACCCGTCGCAGCAAGCCGCGTCAGGAACGCCACCGACGGTTGGCAAGACGCCGGGAGCAAGCATTAAGGGTCAAGAGTTGAAAAAAGGTGATCAGGCAGATCTCGATCGCTCGAACGTCAATCGGCGAAAGGCGACGGCTGGCGGTCAAGCGTCACAACAAGGCGGCCCACAGGTTCAGGATCCTCCTGGCCCCAAAACGCAGCAAGGCGCGGCGGGCGTGCCGCGCAGCAATCGGTCGGGATCTCAGCTTTCGCCGGGCGGTAATCAACCCCCCGAACAACCCAAGTTGCAACAGGGTCCGAGCAATCAATCAGGAATTGGCAAGCAGCAGCAGCAACAACCTCAAATGCGCCGCCAACAGCTTGGTTCCCAAACTCCACAACAGCCCAGCCAACGCTCCAATCTTGGCCAGCCTGGGGGCGGGTCCGGACCGCCACAACAGAATCAAGGCGGCGGCGATCGCCGAACGGCTCCCTCGCAGCGGCAATTTAATGCAGCCCCCTCTGGACAACAGGGTCCGCCGCAAGCGCCACAGATGCGCAAAGGGCCGCAGCGGCCTCCACAGGGTGCTCCGCCGGACAAGAAAAAGGATCCCCGCGAGAATCGGTAGGCCAAGGCCAATTGGCATGCTGCCGTGGGGTGCCTGGACTTTGTCGCCGATCGGTGGCGACCCTCGTTTCCTTCGCGGCCGGTCGGCCGCGTGCCACCGACGCGGCACCGACCCGGTTCTCTCGCCGGGGCGGAAGCCCGAATCCCGCCATGACGCTTGAGATCTTCATTACACTGAACATGCCGGCGGTCTGGCCCGTCGAGAATTCCCGGTTTTCCCTTTGAGAAACCTGGCCGCCGGCCGTCTAACACAGTGACGAGCGCCGCGTAAACGGATCGAGAAGCAGAGGCGGCCCGTGCGAAATGCGGCGTCCCTGGATCGATTGGTGTCCGACCATCTGCCGGCCGCGCTGCGGTTCGCCACGCGGTTGACGGGTGACAGCGATGCCGCCGAGGAGTTGGTGCAAGAAGCCCTGCTGCGCGCCGTCCGGCGGTGGGCAACGTTTCGTGGCGACGCCGAGTTTCGAACGTGGCTGTTTCGAATCGTAATCAATGTTTTTCGAGATCGATTGCGGGCGTCGCAGCCCGCCCCGCTGCCAATCGAGGACAACTCCGAAGGCCTTTGCGACGCGAGGATCGCGGGCCCGACCGAAGCGGTGATGCAAGCGGAGCTCGAAGAGATCGTAGCCCGCGAAGTTTCACGGCTGCCGCCGAGACAACGCGAGGTGGTGGTACTCTCGGTTTATGAACGGCTGTCGAAGCGTGAGGTTGCCAGAATTGTCGGCATCAGCGAAGCGAATGTTTACTCCACGCTGTCGGCCGCTCGTTCGCGATTGAAGACGCGGTTGGCACCTTACATGGGATCGGTCGAAAAGTAAGTCATGGAACGGGATCAATCGTTTGCCAGTGACCCTGAGTTGGACCGCCTGCTCGGCCAGGCCAAGTGGCCCGAGCCGCGTCCCGAGGAGATTCGCCGGCTACGGGGGTATTGGCAAACGGCACGTCGGCGTCGCGCGCGGCGATTGTATGCTGTCTGCGCCGTCGCGGCCACCTTGCTCATGACGGTGGGCATCCGCGCTTGGCGAAGCCCGCAAGAATCCCCGAAGGCGATCGCGACGCACGCCGCTTTCGAGCCTTCGACGGGTCACTCGGCGACCGTTGCGAGCGAATCGCCATCGGTATCAGCCGGCGATCTTTTCGCCGCGCGAGATCCCAACCTATATGAGCGTGTCGTCATGATGGGCGCGCCTCGCGAGCGCGTGGCGAAATCTCGCACAGCCACAAAACGCCCGCCGATTGAGCGCACGATCGACGAACTGATCGCCATCCTCATCACCGACCCGAGCGACGACATCACGGATTGGCTGCCGGTCGGCGAGCGCGATCTTGCCCGTTGCGAACGCATGCTCTGGGGCATCATCGAGAGCGCGAGCGATGATCGCCGGTTAGCCGCGACGCGTGTTCTGGTACAACTGGCCACGCCGCGCTCGATGCCGATCCTGATGGGCTTGGCGAACGACCTCGCGACCCACGACGTCGCGGTTCTGGGACTGGCCCGGTTGGTCAGCACGGCTGAATTGGCGCGGCTGGCGAGCATCGACCCCGACGCGAAATTGCGGCAGATTCTGCTGGGGAAACTCTTGGAGCGCCGAACGCTCGAGGCGGTCGGATTGTATTTGAGTTTTGTCGACAGTCAGGACTCACGTGCACTAGCGCTAGCGGCTATCGCCAACATGGCCGATCCACCGGTGGATTATTTGCTCTCGTTTATCGAGAGCCCGCAAAGGTCGTTGCGGCTGGCGGCCGCGCGGACGCTCGCGCAACTTCCAGGCCCCGAGGTTGCCCGGCGATTGAGCGAATTGGCGCTCGACGGAGTCGGCCGACAAGAGGCGCTCATCGCACTGCTCTTAAGTCACAACTCGCAAGCGAACAACTTCTTGAACCACGCGCGACGCGACTTGTATCTGGTCGCCAGTGTTCATGCCGCGGAACAACAGCTTCTGTCTCTAGGAAACCCGAGTGGAGGTAACCTGCCATGATTCGCATTTCAAGTCCGAGCCTTCTAAGTGTGGCTATCCTGCTCGCGGCGGCGGCGATCGGCCGGTCTCAAGTGCCAGCCAAAGCACCCGGCGAAGAGAAACTCGTCGTCAAGGTCTATCGCGTTCTGGATCTGGTCACGCCCGCGCCCAACTACCCCTACGAAGGCACCTACCTGCCTGGCGGCACTCGGTCGGTCGGTTCGTTGAGCGTCGGTGGCATGGGCGGAGGAATGGGTGGTGGAATGGGAGGCATGGGTGGCGGCATGGGTGGTGGAATGTTCCGTGTGGGCGACGAGCTTGCACAAGCTGGCGGGGCCAGTGGCGGGACTGGCCATGTGGTTGGAGGCGGCGCGGGCGCGGACAGTACGCCGCCTCTGACAACTCCTTCGCCTGGAAATCGATCCGCGGGCCCAATGCAAATCAATATGAGCCAATTAATCGACGCGATCACAAACATCGTCGACCCGATATCGTGGGAGGAGGCCGGTGGCGAGGGGCGAATTGAGCCGATCGGCGGTGCGCTCGCAATCCGGCAGACCGCGGCGATCCAATCCCAGGTGCAGGAGTTTCTCGAGGCGCTGCGGCGCGAGACCGGCACGCTGCGCAGCCTGATGATCAGGGCCCGCTGGCTCGCGGTCGACAACGATCAGCTTGCCGCCCTAACCAGCGGAACGAAACCCAGCAAGCCGCCCGGCGCCGAGCAGATCGTCAATCGAGACGCATTGAAGGCCCTGCCGGCTGAGGCCCAGCAATTTGCCGGCCAGATCACCTGCTTCAACGGGCAGACCGTGCATATCGTTTCGGGCGAGCTCGAATCGGTCGTCCAAGGCTTCATTCCGGTTATCGGCAATGAAGTCGGATATCAGCCGGTGGTGCTCACGCCACACCTGGGCGTTCTGTTGCAGGTGACTCCGTCGATCCTGCCCGGCGAGGACGCGGTGTTCGTCGATCTGCACAGCAGCGTGACTCGTTGGGACCGACCGGCCACCTCGGAGCTTCCACAGAAACCGAGCAACAAAGCCAAGAGCTCGAAGGTGGCCGAGTATCCTGCCCCGCTCGATCGCTTGCGTGTGGATGCCCAACAGTTCGCAACCTGCGTCCGAGCGCCGCTGGATCAGGCCGTACTCGTTGGCGGCATGAGCTTTCCAGCTAGCGAACCAGGCAAGCAAGAACGTCAATTGTACCTGGTCATCGAAGTCCGCTCGAACCAGGCGAACTGACCAACGCCGGCGCGATACGGCATTATTCGTCGCTGCGCGTCGCGGGTCCAAAGTCCGGCCGCAGCGGTAGCTCGACTGAAATCCGCGTGCCGGCGCCGAGCGTCGAAGTAATCGTGGCGGTGCCGCCGAACAGCCGGGCCCGCTCGCGAATGCCCCGCAGTCCGAACTGGCGCCCGGTGGCCTTGTGCACGTCGAAGCCCACGCCGGAGTCCTCGATCACGAGCCGCAGAGTGTCCCCGATCTGCAGCAGCGATATTTCGGCGGTCTCGGCCTGGCTGTGTCGCGCAATGTTGCTGAGGGCTTCCTGCACGATGCGGAACAAGGTGCCTTCGAGCACCGGATCCAAACGCCCAAGACCCTCGGCGTGGTGAAAGTCAACTTTGATCCGCGGATCGCGTTTCTCGCTGATCAGAAACTTGATCGCCGCCAACAGCCCTTGTTCGTCGAGAATTGGGGGGCGCAATCCGCTGATCATGCGGCGAGCCTCCTCGATGGAGCTGCGCAGCAGGTTGATCGGCACCATCAGCTTCTCGCGTGTCGAGTCGCGCAGGCTGGGATCGGCGCCCAGACCTTCCAGGTGCATCACGGAGGCGATGACGGCTTGCAGAAATCCATCGTGGATATCGTAGGCGATCAGCCTGCGCTCGCCTTCCTGGACGCTCAGCAGATGTTCCAGAAATCTTTGTTCGGCAAGCAGCTCTTCCTCGGCCTGCTTGGCCTCGCTAATGTCTCGTGCGATACCGGCCACGCGGTAGACGTCGCCCTGCTCATTGCGAACCGGAAACGCACGGCTGCGAACCGTGCGCATCGAGGCGTCCGGCCGTTGGATCCGAAACGTCTCGTCGTACCCTCCCAGCCGCGCTCTGGCGAGTGAATCGATGATCCGCTGGCGATCGTCGGGATGGATGTTCATCAGAAAAGAGTCGGCGTTAGCATAAAGCTGCTCGGCCGTGACGCCAAACACCTTCTCAAACGCCGGGCTCACGTACAGAACTTTGCGCGGCTCGACTTCGCTGACCCAAAACACTTCCTCGATGTTCTCAGCCAGTTGGCGAAACCGCTCCTCGCTGGCGCGGATCGACAGCTCGTGACGCTTGCGGTCGGTGATGTCGCGCTGCACGGTGGCGATGCACAACGGCCCCGCGGGGGAACTCTGGTGGACCAGGAATGAATTGACCAACACGTCGACCAGACGTCCGGAGCGGCAGTTGCGCAATTGGCCCTCGCCCTTCCATCGCCCGTCGCCGATCACGGCCAGAAGTTCGACGTTGCGAATTCGGTTCGCGTCATTGGGCGGAACAAAGTCGCAAATGCTCCGCCCCTCGACGCCCTCGTCGGGCTCCAGGCCCACCATTTTTCGCCCGGCTTCGTTGATAAACAACAGCTGCCCCTGGGAATCGACCAGTGCGACCAGATCTTCACTGTTGCCGGCCAACGCGGCGAAGACCACGGCCTGATCCTTGGCAGAGAGCACCGACGGGGCTGCACTAGGCGCCCGATCGCGTTTCGACTTGTCTTTACCTAGAGGTGTCATGTCGATTGGAGACGCTCACGCGAAATTGACGGCCGCCACAGGGCAGGTCAGAGTCATTATGCTCGAACGAGATCCGTATTTCTGCTAGTCCCCTAGCATCGATTTTCGCCGCAGAATGTGGTGATAGTGCTGAGCAAAGCGGTGTGCTTCGTCCCGCACGTACTGCAAGAGCCGCAAGGCGTAGGCGTGACGACTCAGGCGCAGCGGCTCGCCGTGGCCCTCGATGAAGACTTCTTCATCGCGTTTAGCCAGCGAAATCACCACCGGCGGCGTGATTCCCAGCTCGGCAAACGCCTGCAATCCGGCCGAAAGCTGCCCCTTGCCGCCGTCGATCAA
>CAZUPX010001258.1:0-5730 GCA_964622155.1 uncultured Planctomycetaceae bacterium
CTTCGGCCAGCAACGGCGGCACAGCGCGGCGTCGAATCTCGGCCGCGTTCTGGCGAGTGCTTAGATCACCGTCCGCTGGGCCCGGCTCGTTGAGTACAATGCCGCCAACTGGCAACCCATCGCGAAACGTGGATGCCGTGATCAAGGTTTGCAGCGTGTGGTTGATGGCGCCCAATCGGTTAATGGCCACAACCACCAGCGGGAACCCGAAGTCGTAGGCCAGGTCGGCCACGAACTCCTCTTCGCCCAAGGGCGACATCAGCCCCCCTGCCCCTTCGACCACAACGATATCGGACGACTCCAACCAGATGTCTAGCCCGCGTCGCAGCAGGCCCGCGTCCAGCGACCGTCCCTCGGCGGCGGCGGCCAGGTGCGGCGCCAGTGGTGCGGCGAACACTTGCGGACAAACGTCGGCCAGCGATCCGGGCGAGCCTGCCGCACGCCACAGCACCACGGCGTCGTCGGCGACGAGCGTGCCATCTTGTTCCCTTCGAGAGCACCCGCTGGCCGCCGGCTTGTACACACCCACGCGATGTCCCGCGGCTACTAGCGCCTTGGCCACAAGTCCCGCGACATAGGTCTTGCCAACCGCCGTGTTGGTGCCAGTAATGAAGAGTCCACGTGCCCTTTTGCGCTCCATGCAACATAGGCTACCATGAGTGCGATGACGAGTTCAAACGAGCCCAACCAGCACGACTCTATCGACGCGCGACTTGGCACGATTGTCGTGGGCCTGGTCCAGATGACCGGGCACACGTCGAAGGACCGCAACGTCGAGAAGGCAGTGTCGCGCATCGCCGAGGCGGCTGCGGCCGGTGCAAACGTGGTCTGTCTGCAGGAACTGTTCGCCGGACAATATCCCTGCCAGAGCGAGGATCACGCCCGATTTGACGAGGCTGAGCCGATTCCGGGTCCCACGACCGAGGCGCTGGCCCAGGCGGCTCGCGGCCACGGTGTCGTGGTGGTGGGATCGATCTTCGAGCGCCGCGCCGCGGGCGTGTACCACAATACCGCGGTCGTGCTGGACGCCGACGGTTCGTTAACGGGCATGTATCGTAAGATGCACATCCCCGACGACCCGTTGTACTACGAGAAGTTTTACTTCACGCCAGGCGATCTTGGTTTTCGATCGTTCCCGACGCGATACGGACGGATCGGCGTGTGCGTGTGCTGGGACCAGTGGTATCCGGAAGCGGCTCGGCTGACGACGCTGTCGGGGGCACAGATCATTTTGTACCCGACCGCGATCGGCTGGCTGCCGAATGAAAAGCAGGAGTACGGCGCCAGCCAACATTCGGCCTGGGAGACCATGATGCGCAGTCACGCGATTGCTAATGGCGTGTTCGTCGCTGCCGCGAACCGCACGGGCCTGGAGGGACAGCTTGAATTCTGGGGCGCATCGTTCCTGTGCGACCCCAATGGCAATGTGCTGGCCCGTGCGACGCACGACAAGGAAGAGACGTTGCTGGTGGAGTGCGACCTGGAAAAGATCGACTTCGTGCGCAGGCACTGGCCCTTTCTGCGAGATCGGCGGATCGACGCTTACGGCGACTTGACGAAACGGTACTTGGATTAATTGGTGATCTAGAGGAAAGAGACGATGAGTTAACCACAAAGGCACGAAGGTCACGAAGAAACGATAAAGTACGAAGTTGGACGAGCGAGTGTTGAGCGTTGTGGTAGGTCACTGCCTCGTCATTCGACAATTCTGTTCTTTGTGTCCTTTGTGTCATTGTGGTGAGAAATGGCCCGTCCGCCTGGCACTGTTTCTTCTCACCCGCCATGCCGATCGAAACTCCCGCTTCGCTTGGATACCGCTGGCCGGCTGAATGGGAGCCGCACGCGGCGACGTGGCTGGCATGGCCGCGCAAGCCGGAAACCTGGCCCGGCAAGTTTGAACCCATACCCGGCGTGTGGCAGACCTTGGTGCGGACGCTGGCCGAATTCGAGCCGGTGCACATTCTGGCGGGCGGTGAAGACGTGATGGCTCAGGCCCGCTCGCTGGTCGGTGATGTGCCCAACGTCACGCTGCACGATATACCGACCGACGACATCTGGGCCCGAGATCACGGGCCGACATTCCTGGCCGGCCCGCCGTCGCACGAGCCCGCGCTCGTGGATTGGGAATACAACGCCTGGGGCGGCAAGTATCCGCCGTTCGATCTCGACAACGCCGTGCCCGGTCATGTCGCGCAACTGACCGGCCGCCGGCGATTTAAGCCAGGCATCGTCATGGAGGGTGGTGCCGTCGACGGCAACGGCGCCGGCACGGTGCTTACGACCGAAACCTGTCTGTTGAATCCGAATCGCAACCCGCAGTTATCGAAGGCCGATGTCGAGCGCTATCTTGCAGACTACCTGTGCGCGAAAAAAATCCTGTGGATCGGCGGCGGGATCGTCGGCGATGACACCGACGGGCACATCGACGAGATGGCCCGCTTCGTCGGCCCCACGACGGTCGTGGCCCCCGTGGAGGACGATCCGCGAGATGAGAACCACAACCCGCTGCGCGACAATTTTCGACGGCTGCAATTGATGAGCGACGCCCTGGGCCGGCCGCTAGAGGTGATCCCGTTGCCCATGCCGCGGCCGCTTTTCTTCGAGACCAACCGCCTGCCGGCTTGCTATCTGAATTTCTACATCGCCAATGGCGTGGTGATCGTGCCGGTGTTCAACGACCCGGCCGACGCGATCGTGCTTGAGACGCTCGCGCGGCTGTTTCCCGGTCGGGAGATTCGCGGGCTCGACGCCGTCGATCTCGTGTGGGGGTTGGGCGCGTTTCACTGCATCACGCAACAACAGCCAGCATGAGCAAGCACGCTCTATTTCTTCAAATAGAAGAGTGCCAATCGATCGCCGAGGGCGTCGCCGGGGTTGGGCTCCAGCACTAGGGAGTGATCGAAGCTGACTGGGGCCAACAGCATGTATCGCCAGGCGAGGCCGCGCTGCGAACCGCTCAACGCGCGGTAGAAGTTGTTTGATTCGCCCGGCCGACCCAACAGCGGATCCAGGTCGCTCATCGACCAGCCTTCGCGTGTCTGGCCGTCAACGACCAAGGCGCGCACGCCGGTCTCGCCATCGGGCTGAGCGTAGACCAGGCCGACCCAGCGGCCGCCGCCGACCTGACGCACCAAATCGCTGCCGGTCGAGCCAAGCGGTTGAAACACACCGCGCAGTCGCATGCGGCCTGAGTAGTCGGCGCGGTTGGCCTCGGTCGACCGGTCAACCGACATCGAGACTGAGACCTTTTCGATCGGCTTGGTCCCCCGATTGCGGGCCGAGACCGTCAGTCCGCCGCCATAGGGCATGGCCAACAGATTGGCAAATTCAGCTTTGCCGGTCACGACCAGACTGCTGTACTCCTTTGAATCTTCGCCCGCTGCGGCAATCGCCGGAAACAGGAATCGGGCCGGCGCTGAAATGGCCGGAATCGATTCTCCGTCGACCGTCACTTCGAGCCACAGATCGTTATTGTTCAATTGCGACTTGTCGGCGTGCAGTATCAACCAATTGACGATGCCGGCCCCTTCGAGCGACGCCAATTGCACGGTGGTCAACGGCTCGATTGTGC
Source organism: uncultured Planctomycetaceae bacterium (assembly GCA_964622155.1). Lineage (GTDB taxonomy): Bacteria > Planctomycetota > Planctomycetia > Pirellulales > PALSA-1355 > CAZUPX01. The sequence goes on from CAZUPX010001258.1 coordinate 3,572, forward strand.
GCGGGTCAGACGTAATGCGCGCGTAAATCTCGGCGTCGCGCACCCTGCCCCCTTTCATCCCCTGATGACGGTAGCCAATTGCCGGCAGCACGCCGCGGGGTATGCCTGAGCGTTTCACCGAATAACTCTCCAGCGGAACATTGGGCGGAAACGTGACGTAGTCCAGCCGCCAGGTTGACTCCAACGGATCGGTGGCCACGATCTTCAGGCTCTTGGTATAGGCGACGCAGGTGAGCACGGGTTGATCTTCGTGCGCGACGCTGGGCACGTGATCGGCCAGGTGTTCGGCTGGACACTCGATGCGCGGCTGGGCTTCGTCATCAAAATAAAATGCCAGTCGTCCCTCCGGGAAGCTGCTCCAGCAGCTTACGATGGCGCCCGGCCCGACCAATTCCGCCAGCACGTGCTCGCCCCCCTTGGGCACGCTCTTGGTGACGACGCCCGAGCCAAGACCGTCGGAGCGTGACAGCCGCTCGCTGTTCATAAGCCGGTCGAGCACAACGCCTGGTCCGCTTTCGGCAGGCGGATGTTGCCAGGCATCGAGTCCAAGTCCGTCGGGTGCTTCAAGCGCATACAACTCGCGAAAGCGAATCATGCTGCCGTGATTTTGCACGCCGATCCAACCCTTGAGGTGGCGGTGCTTCAGTTCTGGGTGCTGCGACGTGTTGATCTGCTGCACCAGCTCGTCGTTGACCCAGGCGGAGATCATGCGGCCCTCTCCTTTGACAACCACCCGGTTCCACACGTCCGATTTGTCAGCCCGATCAAAGGGTGGCAGGTTGCCGTAGATCGCCATCGTCGAGTCCTTGACCTCGCCCGGCCGGTCGAGAATTTGCAATTCCATGCCGTCGCCCGAGGGCCAGCCGGTTCTGGCGGTGCGGATGGCGACGCCGGAGTTGCCGCCGCGAACGATCTTGTATTCAAACGAGAACGTGAAGTTGGCGTACTCCTTGTCGGTGCGCAGATAGTTGTTTCCGCGATAGGCGGTGGGCACCAGGTCGCCGTTTTCCGCGATCCACTGCCCCTTGTCATTGGCGCGCCACCAGCCGGCCAGGTCTGTGCCGTTGAATAGTGGGTTGCCGCGCGGCTCTTCCAGTCGCAGCTCGCGGAGCGATGCTTCGCCATTGGGCACCGAAAGCGCAAGGCCGAAGCGGCGGTTTCGATCGACCGGGACTTCACCGACCACGCGGCCGTCGACGATCACCGACAGCGTGCCGCCCGAGCAGCGGACGGAGGTGGAGTGCATGGAATCGCCCGACGCGGGGTCGATCCGCGCGCCGCCTGACACCTGCTCACCTTCTCGGACTGCGCCGCAGCCATCCCCCTCTTTGAGCGTGATTTGCAAGCCCGGTCCGTTAGGCACATCGGGCAATCCAAGTGCCCACGCACCGCGCGACGCGACAGTCCATTCGAAGCGGAGTTCGAAATCGCCAACCGTCCAACCGGACAACAGCGGCGTCGAGGCGGCCGTGCCGCTCAATTGACCATTGCTAATCGTCCAATTGGCTGGCGACTGCGCGGCGTATTCCCAGCCAGCCAGCGAATCGGGCCGCAACAATTTCAGGCCCGTAGAGTCGGCTGCAAACAGCGAGGAGCAGAGCAGGGAGCATGTCAGGCCACACGCAAGGCGGGAGGCGTTTAATCGGGGTATCATCCAGGGTGCCTTTTCAAGGGTGTCTCGGTCAAACGGCGAGAAATTCTTCCAGCGCGTCGCGCATTACTTCGGGGTTGGCTTCGCGGCCGCTCCAGATTTTCAGGGCGATCACGGCCTGATTCACCAACATGCCCAATCCATCGAGCGTTCGACAGCCGCGGCCGCCGGCATCGCGAATCAGCCGTGTTTCGGCGGGGTTGAAGATTACGTCGGCCACGACCATGTCGGGTTCCAGCGTCTCAACGGCCAGCGGCACACGGGCCTCGACGTCGCTAAGGCCAATCGACGTCGCGTTGATCACGACATCGACGTCCGGCGCCACTGCGTAGTCGCCTTCCCACTTCGCAGAATCAGCCGGCACGTGGACCTTTTCGTTGAGCAGGGCCACCAACTCATGGCCGCGAGCCTCGCTGCGGTTGACCACGGTGATCCGCGCCGCACCCGACAGTCCAACCTCGACGGCAATGGCTCGGGCAGCCCCGCCGGCGCCCAGGATCACGACGTT
>CAZUPX010001259.1:0-3599 GCA_964622155.1 uncultured Planctomycetaceae bacterium
GGATGCTGCCGCGAATCGTGGGGATTCCGAACGAGCTGGACTTATTGATGTCGGCCCGCTTGATCGACGCGGCCGAAGCCCAGCGGATGGGACTGGTGAATCGAGTGTTTCCGCAGGAGCAATTTGCCGCCGAAGTCCGCAAATATGCAATCGAGATGGCCTCGGCCGTCTCACCGCGCTCGATGCGCGTCATCAAGAGCCAGGTGTACGCAGCACAGTTCCAGACGCTGGCCGAAGCAATCGACGCGGCCGGCCAGGAAATGCTCAAGGCCTTTGAGAGCTCCGACTTCAAGGAAGGCGTGGCCCATTACATCGAAAAACGGGCCCCCGCGTTTACCGGAAAGTAGAAGAGCCAAATACGTGAAAGCTGACTCGCCGGCCCCCGTGCTGCACATCGGCGTTCCCAATCCGATGTTCGAGGGGGATTTGAACCTGTACGTCATCGCCGGCGACCCGCTCACGCTGGTCGACACCGGCATCGGCACGCCTGAGGCGATGACGGCGCTGGAAGCCGGTTTGACATCGCACGGACTCCGCGTGGAGGACGTCGGCCAGATCGTGCTCACGCACAAGCACGCCGATCACATCGGCCTGGCCAACCCGATCCGTCAGCGCAGCGGGGCGACGGTTTATATTCACGAGGACGACTGGGAAGGCGTGGCCGATCTCGACTCGCGGCACGGAGAGTTTGTGCCGCTGGTGGTTGCGCGGCTGCGCAGTTTTCACGTGCCCGAGGCCGAGATAGAAGCCCTGTCCAAGCAACTCAACCACGGACGCCGCTTTGCCGAGCAAACACCGGCCGAGCGGCTGCGCGACGGGCAAATCCTGTCGGTTTCCGGTTGGCCGCTGGAAGTGATCCACACGCCCGGCCACACGCAGGGGAGCATCTGTCTGCGCTACGGCCGTCACCTGTTCAGCGGAGACCACGTTCTGCCGACGATCTCGCCCAACATTGGCGCGGGTGAAATGCGGCGACGCGGCATGATGCAACGGTTCCTGGACTCGCTCGATCGGGTCGCGGCCCTGCAGGCCGACGACATCATTGTGTTGCCGGGTCACGGTCCGGCATTCTCAAACCTGGCCGAGCGAGCTGCCGAGCTCAAGGCCCATCATGCCAAGCGCGAAGCGACGATCCTCGACGTTGTCCGTTCGGGCGAGCCCAAGACCGTCTACGAAATCTCGCGCAAGCTGTGGGCCAAACTGCCCGGCTATCATCTGACGCTTGCGACCAACGAGGTCAACGCCCATCTGGAAAAGGCGTGCGACGACGGAGTGTTGCGGCAAGAAGACGGGCGGTTTCAAGCGGTGTGACGGATTGGCGTACCTGTCGCGTACCACGCTCGCGCTCCTCTTACGATTCGCCGACCGACGGCAACGAGAGCACGGCCGCTGGCGTGGTCGGGCCGGGCGGAGTCGTCACCGGCGGCGGCGGACCAGGGTTAAAGCAATCGGGCACCGGATCGTTGAAGCCGTAGGCGTTCTGCCAAAACCGATACGGCGACGCGCAGCAACCCGTTGCCAGTGCCACAATCCATGCCGCCGCCATCGACCAAACGATCCGCCGCATTGGATTCGCCCCCGAAGACCGACAGGGCCACCGTGAGAGGTGGCATGCCCCTACCGATGCTATCGACCGGACTGCCTGGGCAAGATGATCGTTTTTTGTCGGTCGTAGCGAACAGGGGCGCGATGTGCCACACGGGCAAGCAGTTATTGATTCCTAGCAAACACATGGGCTTGGCGATTCGAGCCGGAAGGCCGCATTTTTCGGGGCTTCCGTTGGTCGCCCCTCGCCCATTATAAACCTCGGACTCAATAAGAACCCGCCGCGAACGTCGATGCTAGCGTGCCGCATCAGGAGGCGTCACGTCAAAGCAGGCAATCTCCTCGTCGTTGCGCACGTACAGCCGGCCGTGGGCAATGACCGGATGATTCCAAGTCTTGCCGGTTACGGCCTGAAAGCGTCCCAGCTCTTCGTGCTTGTCGGGCCTGGCCGAAACCAGAACCGCCTCGCCGGTTTCGGAGATGACGACCAGCAGCTTTTGATCGACCACCAGCAGCACCTGGCCATGGCCATAGCGGCCCGCCTTCCAGCGACGCTTGCCGGTCTCAATGTCGACGCACGAGAAGATCGCTTCGTCGAAGCCATAGATGCAACCGTCGCACACGACCAGGTCGTTGAACGCCGGACGCATCGCGCGCGAGTCCCAACGCTTTTCGACGGTCCAGCCTTCGTCGCCGCGAGTCACCACGAGCCGCACCAAACCGAGATCCTCGCAGCCCACTAGCACGCTCTGCCCGTCTAGCTGCCGCGGCTGAACGACGCGCCAAATTCCGGCGCCGGGGGCGACGTACTCCCAGCGGAGCTTGCCCTTCCGGGCGTCGACGGCAACCAGGCCTTGATCGCTGAACAGAAGCACTTGCAGTTGTCCGCCGACCTCGACCAATTGCGGTGAGCTGTAGCTGATCGCGCCGGCGGCGATCGACCAGGCCGGCTCGCCGGTGGTGGCGTCGTAGGCCACGAGTCCTTGGTCGCCCGGGCCGCCCGCATAGACGCTGACAATTCCCTGGGCCACCAGCGGCGAGCTCGAAAAGCCCCACATTGGAATCGGAGCGCCTGTCTCATCGACAACGTGGCGCATCCAGTGGAGCTTGCCGGTGGCCGCGTCGAGGCAATTGACAATGCCGCTGGCGCCCATCGAATAGATACGGCCATTTTCGAATGTCGGCGTGGCACGGGGCCCGGCGCCGGCTTGTCCATCGGACCAGCGAGCCTTGTCCTGGTGGCTCCACAATTCGTGACCCGTGGCGGCGTCCATGCAAACCACCACTTCCTGCTCGCCCCGTTGTTCCTGAGTGAACAGACGATCGCCGACGACGAGCACCGACGACCAGGCCGGGCCGATCTTTTGCCGCCACAGTGTGGGCGGCGGTGATTCGTTCCAGTTGGCGGCGCTCGTGACGCCGTGGACTTCGCCCTGTCGATTCGGGCCGCGAAACTCCAGCCAGTCGCCATCCTGCACGGTCAATGGCGCGCTGGCATCAGGCGCTTCCTGTGCTTGGGGTGGCGTAGCTCGCGATTGCGAGCGATCAGCAAGATAGCGGTCCTCGGCCGACTTGCTCCAACGCCAGGAAATTGTCGTGCGGTTGCTGCCATCGGTGCCGTCGGATCGGACGATGGTCAGGCTACCCCAAATGACGACCATCGTGCCGAGCATGCCCAGCCGCCACACGCGACCTGGCTTGTTGCGCGCCACGACTAACCACACGAGCCACGCCGTGACCGCCAGCGGCACGCCAGCCAGGATGACTCCGATCATGCCAACCGAGCGATCGCAAAAGACGGCCGCCAGCATGCCGCCCACAACCATCACACCCAGGCCAAACAGGCGGTCGGACCACCGAATTCGGCTGTTCGTCAACCACCAGACGAGAAACAGCAATCCGAGTAGCGCGGCCGACCCCATCATCGACACGAAGGCTGTGGAAATCGCCAGGTCGCGAGTGAGAATCAACGTCAACAGTCCCCAGAAACCGACGACCAGCACGATGGCCGGCCACAACCGCGGTCGCGCCTCGCGTGCCGGTTGAACGTGATC
>CAZUPX010001260.1:0-5617 GCA_964622155.1 uncultured Planctomycetaceae bacterium
CTCCAGCAGGGCTTCGGCTTCGGCGCGTAGCAGCTCGTGAAGCGGCCAGTAAAATTTGTTTCGGACCTCCAGGTCGAGCGCCAACGCATAGCAGCGCCGAGCGTTGTCGGTTTCGCCGAGCTTATGCCAGGTCATCGCCAGAAAGATCTGGTTGAACTGGTTCCGCCCATTGTTCTCGCGAGCTGTTGCCTCGAGCATGTTTGCGGCCTCGCGGTATTGCCCCATGCGATACAGGGCCGCCGCCGGGATCGTGCGATAAGGAGCATGATAAGGCCACATTTGGACGATGGCTTCCGCCAGGTCCAAAGTCTTTTGTGGATTCCGCACCGATTCGGGGCCGGCCACGTAGATCGCGGCAAGTCGGTCCCAAACCGTTACTCCGCTTGCCGCGTTTTCCTTTTCGTCGACGAACCGGGAATAATCGTCCATCACGGCCGTCCAGTCGCCGCGCTGCGCGTAAATCTCCCCACGGCCCATCAGCGCGGAGCCGCGCTCCCTGACGACCGTTGCCACCGTGATCACTTGCGTATAGTCGGCGACCGCTTCGTCGAGTTCACCGAGCGCTACGTGCAACTGCGCCCGGCGGAGCAGCGACCGCACGTCGGCCGGGTCTCGCTGGAGCGCGGCGTCAAGGGCCACCAATTCCCGGCGCTGTATTGTCTCCGGCGTTTCGGGCACACTTGGTTGAGCTTTAGTGTCTGGCGATTCAGTCGCCTGAACATCGGCCGTGCCGCGTATCAAGGCGGCAATCGCCGGCAGCGTGCTGGTGACACCGGTAAGTTCGCAGGCGGCAAGCCCCCCGGCCAGAGCGACCGCGGCGGCGGCCACCCGCCATCGGCGGCGGCGCTGCGCGCGCCCCGACGGCACACCCTCGAGATGCGACTGCAAGATCGCCGCCACTTCGTCGGCTGTCTGGTATCTCTTGTCTGGAGACTTGGCGTGCAGGCGGTCGATGATCGCGGACAACCCGGCTGGTACGTCGGGATTCAGCTCGCGAATCGGTCGTGCGGGCAAGTCGGCGACCAGCCGCAGCGTTCCCAGGACCGTGTCGGCCTCGAACGGAGGTCGGCCGGTGCACATGGCATACAACACGCTTCCCAAACTGAAGAGATCACTTCGGCAGTCGACCTCTTCGCCGCGCGCCTGCTCCGCCGACATGTACTGGGGCGTCCCTGGCGCCTCGCCTTTCTCGGTCAAGCCCGCCGCGGCGGCGACTCGGGCCAAACCGAAGTCGGTGATCTTCACCCGGCCGAGGCCGTTCTCCAGCAGGATGTTCGAGGGCTTGATGTCGCGATGTACGACGCCCTGGGCGTGTGCCGCGGCCAGACCTTGGGCGATCTCAATGCCGATCTTCAGGGTTTCGCGCAGTTCGAGTGGGCCCGCGCGGTCGATCCGCTCTTGCAGGTTCTCGCCGGGCACGAAGTGCATGACGATGAACGGGACGTCCGCGTCTTCCTCAACGCTGTGGATCGGTACGACGTGCTCGTGGACCACCGCGGCAGCGGCCTGTGCCTCGCGAACGAACCGCTCGCGCGCCGCGGTGCTGGCGGCCAGATGCGGCAAGAGCTGCTTGATCGCCACCGCGCGACGCAGCACGTCATCAAATGCCCGATACACGACGCCCATGCCGCCCCGCCCAACGAACTGCAAATCGCTGTACCGCCCGATTCGTTGCGGTGGGACAGCCGGCGTTTGCTGCGCGACAGCCGGAGATGCTGAGGTGGGCGTTTCAGTCTCGTGCGAGTCTCTCGTCTCGCCGAACCCAGACGGTCCGGCAACGAGCAATCGCTGACGAGCGGCCGCCAGATGGAGCGACGTGCCACCGGGGTCGGCGGACAACTGCGGCGCCGCCTGCGCCGCCAGCGCCTCGAACTGGGCCTGACACACCGCGCAATGCTCGAGATGATGGCCCCAGTCTTCGATTTGCTCGGCCGGCAGGACGCCATCGAAGAGCTCGATGAGTGTCGCTGCCCGCGGACATGTCGCTCGCTCGTCCAATAAGACCTTCACTCCGCCTCCTTCACGCACGTCCGCAGCGCGGCCAGGACCCGGCAGCGCGCGATGTAGATTGCGCCGGTGGAAACATCAAGTGTCCGGGCAACATCTTGCGTCTTTCGGCCTTCGACGCTCGTCAGCCAGAACGCCTGCCACGTTTGGGCGCTGAACTTGCGGCGAGTCTTTTGCGCCGCCCAGTCGAACAGGCTGCGGCGATACTCCTGTTCCCACTGGTCGTCGGTGACAGTCGCGTGTGCCGCCTGCTCATCGAGCAGACTTTCGACTTGCGAATCGCCCGTCCCATTGCCTTCCTTACGGCGTCGCTCGACCAGGTCGGCCGTACGAGAGCGGGCGACCGACAGCAGCCAATTGCGGAACTTGCCCGTGTCTGGGTCGTACTCGAAGGTGGGCATCCTGGCCGACACCGTCCGCAGCACCTCCTGGGCCGTGTCGGCGGCGTCGGCATCCTGCAGGCCCAGTCGACGCACGAAGCGATAGACCACGGGCAGATAGATCTCGACAAACTCTCGCCAGGCCTCGTGATCCCCGGCATCGCGGATGCGAATCAACAGGCTCGGACGCGTCGCCAGCTCGTCGATCACGCCACAGCTCCGATGAGGATACTTCCAAGACTCCGCGATTCTTTCACACCAGAATCGCTAGAGCGCATTATCCGCTCTCAAAACACGGTTGCCAACCGAATTCCGCCCAACGCCGCAAGATCACGGACGGCGACCACCCGGGCCTGCGGCCCACGAAAATCCTTCGACTCTCTGCCTGTAGCTGGCCTCTGTGAGGCCGCCCTTTTTTGCGACTAATCCGGGGTCACAGACCCCGGCTACAGAATAAGTCAACAGGCTGCTGGATCACTCGACTCCCAGAAAAACTCTGAAAGATTCGGGCCGCTCGGGCAGTATCCTTTGGGGACCGGCCCGCCCGCATGTGACCGGGTCCATTCAAAACTGGCTCTGCTCCACTTGATCGCTCGAATCAGCATGAGAACTCAAGGAGAAATTGAAGCCGCCATTTGCGAGGCGCTCAATCGGTTTGAGAAGGAGTATATGGGCCGGGGGCCGCAAGAGATTCGTGCGCACCTGTTTGGCGATTGCCTGGTGATTCGTCTGCAGGGCGTCTTGACCGCGGGCGAGAAGCAATTGGTCAACACGTTTCCGGCCGAGAAAGGCAGCGATCTACTCCAGCAAGTGCGGACGCATCTGATCGAAACCGCGCGGCCGGCGATGGAAGCCATGGTCGAACAGATCACCGGTGTCAAGGTTTTGAGCTTGCACCACGGCATCAGCACCACGACCAGCGAGGAAGTCGTGCTCTTCACGTTGGCCAAAGCGCTTCGTTTCCGCGAAACGCCGAAAAAGTAGAGGGTGCCACCCTGCGCCGTCAACCATCGAAACAGCGATCCACAGATTGCGCAGATTTCACAGATTTGACGGAAGGCATACGGGACTGTCGACTCCTGCGTCGGCAGTACGATGCCCGAATACATTCTGCGAAATCTGTGAAATCTGCGGATAAAGACGACTCTGAACGGTTAACGGCGTAGAGTGGCACCCAGCGTAAGCCACGGCCGACAAATGGTGGCGAAAGTTCAAAAACGCTCGCCGCTCGGATCGGTCATTTCGTCGTACTCTCACGATCGACCGCCAGAATAAAGCCAAAATAAAACGACAATTTTCTTGCTTTCCGATTTGCAAGCGACTAGACTCGCGTTCAATCGGGGGGCGGTGTGACTTTAAGCCCGCCTGCCGATGTCGTCGGACGACTGGATAAAGAGCAACCTGGCGCGTGCCGCGGGTGCTTGTTAGACGAGTAAGCCGACGTGGCGGAAAACCTCAGGGTGTTCCGCCACGTCGGCTTTTTTTTGGTGCTCAACGGCGACGCATGGGGAGGGTAAATCAGAGAACTTTCTGAAATAGTCTGAAAGATTCGGGCCGCTCGGGCAGTACCCATCAGGGACTTACGCGCAGCCTGTGACGGGTCTCGACCAAACCGACTCTACAAGGGGAAAGCTCATGAGATTTCGACTAACTGGCCTGATCTTCGCTACCACAATCCTGCCTTTGTTCGCGTCTCAAACGCAGGCGGGTCCGATATTCACCGCGGATATTTTTCAGTCTAACGGTATCCCGAACGGGATTTCGGGATCCAGTCCGGTCGACACTCTGCAAGAATCGGGAGTCGTTCTTCATGTTAATGGCAGCTCCTATACGGGGAGAGCGGCTGCCGACCAAGGCATCCTCCGTGCCCGCATTGCCGTGGCATTCTCGAATACGAACGAAAGCCTATACGACACTATGTTCTCGAGAACGGGATTCGGATTGGATGACCTGTTTATCACCGGTCCGGGCGGGGGGCCCGCGGTTGTCCAAGCAACGATGCACGTACGGGTCGACGGCCAGATGTCTGCGGTGGGCTTCAACTCCGGAGCGGGGGCAGACTTGCGTCTCAGTTTGATAGCCGGTGGTGGTTACGGTGGTGGTGGAGTCTCGGCCACTTTGGATGGTCACTACGACGAATCGGTAGGTTATGGACCTCATACCAGCGGTCTGTTTGCCGGCGAATCCGGCTATTCCATTCACGACACGTTTAGTGTCACTGCCACCCTGCACACGACGTTCGCCAATGGCGTCGAAGTCAATTTCGCTGCCGCTGCCGGGTCCTCCAACGCCGGTGGGGGCACCGCGAGCAGCGACTTTTTTGACACCGTTCATTTTCCCACAGCCGGCCCAGTGTTCGATCTTCCTGAAGGCTACACGGCCAACTCCGTCAGTGGCAACATCGTCGACAATCATTGGGTCGGAGTTCCCGAGCCCACGTCGGCCGTGCTTGGACTGTTCGCGGCCGCCGGCATGGCCGTCTTGGCGATCCGCCGGCGTCCAAGACGACGATTCGGCGATTGATACGTTTGGCCGTGTGAGACGAATACCAGCCCGAAGCGCAAGCGAGGGACTTGAACCAACGCCCGGCGCAACCCTCGCTGGCGCTTCGGGTTAGTGTCAATCGCCCTTCTCCCCTCGTGGGAGAAGGGTCGGGGATGAGGGGGCGTAGTGTGTGAGGGCGACGAGTTCTCTTGATGCGCGCCCCCCTCACCCGTCCCCGACGAGTCGGGGCCACCCTCTCCCACCAGGGGCGAGGGAAGACGTGTGAAGCAATTACTTCGGCTTGACCAGCTCGAAATCCTCGGGCTTCGTGCCGAGATAGATGTGGTCGAACAGCGCGTACTCGCCGTCGACGGTCGATAGCGCGATGCCGGTGAATGTGAACTCGCCGAAGTCGGCGAACAGGTCGCGCGTGACGACGGTAAACTCGGCCGGCAGGTTGCCGTCGACGGCCACGGACGCACCGTAGCACTCGCCGGCCCCACCGGCGTGATAGCGGAACTTGGCCGGGCTGCCTTCTGCCGGACCCCACTTTCCGTCGTGGTTCAGTTGCAGACAGATGGCCTGGCCACCTTGCTTCTTCCAGGCGAACCGCAAGAAACGAAATTCGCCTGGCGCGGGCCGCTCGCGAATCTTCACGCCCAAGCCGGGCAGCGCCGGATTGCGTCGCGGGTCGGGCGTGACCATGATGCTCACGAGGCCCGAGTCTTTCTGGTCGGCGATCAGAA
>CAZUPX010001261.1:0-1856 GCA_964622155.1 uncultured Planctomycetaceae bacterium
ATGGACGGCAACGGCCGCTGGGCCCAGCGGCAGGGGCTGCCGCGCATCGAAGGCCATCGCCGCGGTGTGGACAGCGTGCGGCGCACGACCGAGGAGTGCGCGCGGCTGGAGCTTGAGCAACTGACGCTCTACTGCCTGTCGAGCGAGAACTGGAAGCGCCCGCAGCGCGAACTCGATTTTCTGATGCACCTGCTCGAGCAGTACATGATCGAAGAGCGGACGACGATCATGGAGAACAACATTCGCGTCAGCGTGATCGGGCGGCGGCGCGACATACCCGACGCGGTACAGCGCGAAATGCAGAAGACGATCGACACGAGCACCAGCAACACCGGCATGCGGCTGTGCCTGGCCATCAACTACGGCAGCCGGATCGAGATCGTCGACGCGGTTCGCAAGCTTGCCGAGGAAGTGAAATCCGGCCGACTCGACCCGACCGAGATTGACGAACAGGCGCTTGCGGCGCATCTCTATACGGCCGGGATGAGCGATCCGGACCTGCTGATTCGCACGGCCGGCGAAATGCGAGTCAGCAACTTTCTCTTGTGGCAGATCAGTTATGCCGAGATTTGGGTCACCGACCACATGTGGCCCGAGTTTCGCGAGGCCGACTTGCACCAGGCGATCCGCGACTTTGCCGCTCGCGACCGGCGCTTTGGCGGACTGAGCGGTTAAACCAATAGGAGCCCGACGTTGCTGCGCTGGCGACTGCTGCTGGGAGCTTTGCTGATCGCGGCGCTGGTGGGCCTGCTGTGGCTCGATTGTACGGCCCGCCCGGGCTTATTTGTATTTTTGCTGGCCTTGGGCATCGGCGCCGCAGCGACCCACGAAATCGCCTCGATCGTGGCCGCCACGGGCCACGATCCACTATTGGGTATTGTCTACGGCGGCAACATGCTGGTGATCGCCAGCAACGCGATTCCGATGTTTTGGACCCCGGCGACCGACGATCAGCCTCTGGAGCGACTCGGTTGGCCGCTGGTGGCCTTTGCGTTGAGCTTGCTGGCAGCGTTCGTCGGCGAGATCAGCCGCTACCGCCGCGGAGGCGAAGCGATCGTCAATGCCGGCCTGGCCGTGCTGGCCATCGCCTACGTTGGCGTGCTGTTGAGTTTCGCTTTGCAACTGCGAATGTTGGGCGGACCATCCAGCGGCATGTTGGCACTGGTCGCACTCGTCGTCACCGTCAAATTTGGCGACACCGGCGCGTACACCATCGGACGACTGTTCGGCCGGCGCAAGCTTGCGCCGTCGCTTAGCCCCGGCAAGACGATCGAAGGCGCGGTGGGAGCTATGGCGGCCTCCTGTGTGGGCGCGTGGCTGACGTTCACCTACCTTCCGATGTGGTTGGGCACAAATCCCGTCGAGCGCACCTGGGCGTGGCTGGTGTTTGGAGTCGCGGTGGGTGGCGCCGGTCTTTTGGGCGATCTGGCCGAATCACTGCTTAAGCGTGACGTGGGCGTGAAGGATTCCAGCGCCTGGCTGCCGGGCTTCGGCGGCGTGCTCGATCTGGTCGACTCAATTCTATTTGCCGCTCCCGTGGCCTACCTTTGCGCGTTATTGGGGATGACCTGACACGGCGCGGAGTCCCATGATGAAGACGACCTGGCGCGGCGAGCTCGTGCAGTTGCTCCCCGTCGCGGCGATGTTCGCGCTGGCGGCTGCCTGCTGGTCACTGGTTCCCGATCGCATTCCGGTGCACTGGAACATCCACGGCGAAGCCGACGGCTTTGGAGGAAAGGTCGCCGGCCTGTTGATGCTCCCATTGGTGGCTCTGGCAACATATGCGCTGGCGCTGGCCCTACCGCGCTTCGATCCGCTTCGGGCCAACTACGAGTCGTTCGCAAGTGCTTACGGCG
>CAZUPX010001262.1:0-6985 GCA_964622155.1 uncultured Planctomycetaceae bacterium
CCGACAGATCGTCCGACTTCTTTGTCTCCGACCTACGGCCTATCGCCTACAGCCTCTTCCCTCAGATCCCCATCTGGCCGAGCGCGTCAATGACGCTGCCAAGATTGCCAGCCAGGCTCGGGTGCGATGCCTCGTACCTCAGCACTTCCTGCCGCAGGCGGTCGACGATCGATTGATGCCGCTGGGGCACGGTGGTTTGTCCGTGCAAGACTTCCCTGGCTTCCGTGATCGTGGCTTGCAGACTTTCTGCCACGGCCGGATTGAGCTTGCGCATGTCCTCAAGTTGCGACTGCAATTGATCGAGCGTTTGTCGAAGTTTTTCGTGCTGGTCGGCCATGTGTGTCTACCAAAAAATGCCGATAGCGGGTGTTGTGGCACCCCACGATCCGCCCCCGAATCGGCTCGCGCGGCGGTGGGCGGCTTGCGCCTTATTGTCGGCGGCCGGCTTGTGCGTGTCCATCCGCAATTCCGCGACCTTGTCGTCACGTGACCTCGCCGGTGGCGGCTTGGCCACGGCCGAGTACGGGATTCACGGCGCAGTGCTTCGTCGTGGCCGGCTATGTGGTAGAATGGTGGAAGTGACAACATGAAAGGCGTTCTTCTCCGGCACCGTGGGAGGGCATTTCCAATGCTACGAGGGGCAACCAATCCCGCCAGGCTCCCTGTCTCGGGCGACTCGCTGTTGAACAAGCTTCCCTCCAAGAGTCGCAAACACCGCAAGCGTCAGGCCAGTAAAAAGCGGCGGGCCATGCTCCGCCGCGAAGAGACCGACTGACCGTAGACGCTCGGCTCAATAACTCGTTCAATTCCCGTCGGGACGGCCGGACAATCGCCGCCGGCTGCGCCGGGGGCGCGGTGCCCAACCGGACAACCGAACTGTTGTCGGACCGTGGTGGCACGGGTATAATCCCCCACTCACACGCCTGACATCCCAACCGGAATCGCCATTGATGCCCTCGCCCACGAGGGCGTTATGCGTTTTAGTGAGTCTTGGCTAGAACTGGTTTCAAAACCCAGTACTCGGAGTCGGCAAAAGCGAAAACGAACCGCGGATAGGCGCAGATAAGTTCGAAGAGTATCGCAGTCGTTCTTTTATCTGCGTGAATCCGTGTCCATCCGCGGTTGCCTTTCGACCGGCTCCAAAGGAGAGATCTGTGGCAATTCGCGTGGCAATCAACGGCTTCGGCCGTATCGGCCGTCTCGTGTTCCGAAACCTGATGGCACGCGCCAGCGAGTTCGACGTCGTAGCCATCAACGATCTGACCGACAGCCTGACTCTGTACACGCTGCTGAAGTACGACAGCACCCACCGCCGATTTCCGGGTACGGTGACCCACGACGAGACGTCGCTCACCGTCAACGGCAAGCGGATCACCGTGCTCAAGGAACGCGAGCCGGCCAAACTCCCCTGGGGAGAGATGAATGTCGACGTCGTCGTCGAGAGCACCGGATTCTTCACGGCCCGCGAGAGTACCAAGGACGGCAAGACCAAGCCAGGTTACGACACTCATCTTAAGGCCGGCGCCAAACGCGTCGTGCTCAGCGCACCGGCCAAGGACGGCGCCGACATCACTTGTGTGATGGGCGTCAACGACGACAAGCTCACGGCCCAGCAAAAGTGCATCTCCAACGCCAGTTGCACCACCAACTGCCTGGCGCCTCTGGCCATGGTGCTCAATGTCGAGTTTGGTATCGTCAAAGGCTTGATGACCACCGTGCACGCCTACACCAACGACCAGCGATTACAGGACCTGCCGCACGATAACCTGTATCGGGCCCGCGCCGCCGCCCAGAATATCATCCCCACGACCACCGGCGCCGCCAGCGCCATCGGCCTGGTGATTCCCGAGATGGCGGGCAAGCTGACAGGCATCTCGCTGCGCGTGCCGGTGCCGACCGGCAGCCTCGTGGACTTGACCACCGTCATGGCCCGCAACGTGACCAAGGAGGAGGTCAACGCGGCGCTCAAGAAAGCCGCCAACGGAAAGCTGAAGGGCATTCTGTCTTACAACGAAGACGCGATCGTCTCGACCGATATCATCGGCGACCCACACAGCTCGATCTTCGTTCCCGACTGGACGCAGGTTGTGGACGGCAACCTGCTCAAAACGCTCAGTTGGTACGACAACGAGTGGGGCTATAGCTGCCGCACCGCCGACCTGATCGCCAAGGTCGGCAAGCTGATTTAGGAGGCCGGTGCGCAACGTGGTCCAGACGCGCGGGCCGGCATCCTTGCGCTCATTGTTTCGCGGGTTGTCCGAGCGCCGCTTGTAATTTCGACATCACTTGTTCCAGTGAATTCTCGTGGGCGATTATCCGCCCTTGGTCGTCGATGAGGACATAGGTCGGCACCGTGGATATCGCGAAGCGTCTCGGCACGTCTGTGCTCGACCAGTCGCCAAGGAGTGTGTGCATCCACGGGAGATCTTTGCTTCGCAGAAACTCTTGGGCTTGCTCTTTGTCCGCGTCGAGGTTCACGCCGACAACCACCAGGTGCGCCCGATCCGCGTATTCTTTGCGGAGCCGTTCGACCTCCCCAAGCTTCGCAACGCACGGGCCGCACCACGTCGCCCAAAAGTCCAGCAACACGTATTTCCCACGCATGTCCGTAAGACTGCTATTGCCGCCATCCAGGCCTACGAATTGAAAGCCAGGAGCCAGCTCACCGATTCGCGGGACCGGCATTGATGGCACCGCGATCTTACCGAGTTCGAGATCGGAAGCATCCGGCTCGACCGTAAAACGAAGTACGCGGCTGCCGACGGGATGGACCAGGCAACCCTCGGTCGTTTCGTACAGACTTATCGCAAGCTCGTAGTCGCCGGGTTCGACCCCTGAAATCCTGAGCCGACCGTCCGGCTCCGGTTTGACAAAGTAATTGTGAAGGGTGGCGAGATACGTGAAGCCCTCTGTCGAGCTGGCCCACGAGTCGTTCCATCCCTTGCGCCAATCGAATCCTTTATTGCTGATAAACGGCGGCGGCTCGATGCCCGGCTTGCGTGCCACCAGATAATTGATGGAGAAGTGGTAATCGAAGTCCTTCAGCTCCTGAGCGTCCAACGCCAATTGGCCGGTCACCTCGATGCCATTGCCGCCGAGATTCAGCGACACCTCGTCTCCCGGATTCAATTCTAGCGGAACCGATTGGCTGGAGCTGAGTGGATAATCGCCGGACCAGTGGAGATTGCCCAATACGCGGCATCGGATCGGCGGAACGCGCTCGAACTCGAACGATCCCATGTCGTCGGTCGTCGCCGAGAAGTTAGCGTGTATCGGCGGTTCATCGATTCCTTCGTTGCGAATCGGATAGATGGCAACTCTCGCGCTTGTTACCGGCCTGCCCGCCTGCATGAGTTTTCCCTTCACTCTTGCCCACGGTTTGACGCGGACCTCGCCAGGCTGCTGGCCGATGTTTCTCTTGACCTCGGCATACCCGGCCGACGACGCGACAACTAATGAGTAGGTTTCCATCTGCGGCACAATTTCAAAGGCGCCCTTGCCGTCAGCCGTCACAAGGTAATTCGAGCCGTCTTCTTCGTTCACCAGGTCGGTGAGGTAGAGGTTTTGGAAGCCGGTGGCCACATAGACCTTTGCGCCGCTCACTGGCTTTCCATGCTCGTCAAGCACCTGACCACGGTGCCTCTGGGCCGGCTGCAATTGAAACTCGATCGTGGGATTGGCCTGACCGATGCGGTACCGGCCGCTGCGTCGCGTCATATAGCCAGGCGCCTCAATTTGCACGCCGTGCCCGATGTCGGTGCGTTCGAAATCGAAGCTGAACTTACCGTTCTTTTGGGCGCTCGTCTGGCTGCGTTCAACGAACGGAAAATCAGGCGTGAAATAGATCACTGGAACGACCTGGAACTGTTCGATCGCACGTCCAGTCGTCGCGTCTGTTACCGTGCCGGCAACTTTTAGGATTGGGTAGAGCACGATCTTATGTTGCTCGCCGTCCGCCACCAGATTGGCTTTCCCCTCGGCGTAGCCTGCACTCTGGATTGAATACTCAACAACCATTTCGGGTGCTTCCTCCCAAGCCGCCAGACCCTTGGAATCGGTCTGGGTGTGGAAAGTCGGAGCCCACACCCCCTTCGAGCCCCAACGAACGACTTGCACGTTGGCCTTTTCAATGACCTGTCCGTCCTGATCGACTACAAGAAACCGAATCGACCGGGCGGGCTTCATCGTGATTTCGAGCGGCTCTGTTTTCCCGACAGCGACTTGCCCCAGGTAGGGCGCTTTGCCTGGCGAGAAAATAAACAGGCTGGTCTTCCCTGGTTTGAGGTTCGGGATACGAAAGCCTCCGTCCTTATCCGTTGTCGCGTCCTTCTGCCTCGTCCCCGCTGTCGTACGATAATTGCCGACACAGATATCCGCGCCGACAACGGCGGCGCCTCGATCGTCAATCACGCGGCCGGTGAGTTCGGCCGTGCCTGTGACATCGCCTCCGAAGGCCGGCGCGGCCGCGAGAAGCACAAGGGCCGAATACCACGACAAGTTATTGCGTACGTTGAAGGGCATGTCGGAGGTCCTCATCAGTTCATTGTCGCGGCGAAGGAGCCTTGTAATCCACGCTGGGTGCAACGGGCACAACGATTGGCCGAAAATGGATGCTAACACTTCGGTCAGTCTAAAACTGGGTCCTTTGAGCAAAAGATGTACCAAGGAGTCATATCGACGCCGATTCTTGGCCTTGAGGTCGAGCCGTTGGCCCTCTTCCGCGCTGTTGCTTAGGCCATCAATTCGGTATACTTTGATGCGTCCTACCCTGCCCTCTTGACAAGTCCTTCCCCCAGGGGCGCTTCAATGAGACGCACGCGCACGGTTGTGGCGCTGGTGTTTCTGGCGGCTGGCGGCGGTGTCCTTATGGCCGGCGACGCGCAGCAGGGGATTCGCGTTGACCCGCCCGCGATTTCGCTCGTCGGCCCCGATGCCAGCTACTCGATCCTGGTCGACGGCAGCCTGGCTGACGGGCAGACGCTCGATCTGACCAGGAACAGCGAGTTCCGCTCGCTGAATCCCGATGTGGCCGAGGTATCCAGCCTGGGCGTGGTCCGCGGCCGACGGGATGGCAGCGGCACGATTGAGGTCGTGGCCGGCGGCCACAAACAATCCGTAACAGTTGCCATTACTGGCTCCGGCCAGCCGCGGCCGTTCCACTTCGAAAACGACATTGTCCCGCTGCTGTCGCGGTTTGGCTGCAACTCGTCGGGCTGCCACGGCAAGGCCGAAGGTCAAAACGGGTTCAAGCTCTCGGTGTTCGGCTACGACCCGGCGGCCGACTACGCGGCCCTGTCGATGGAGGGTCGCGGCCGGCGAATGTTTCCTGCGGCGCCCGAGCAAAGCCTGTTTCTCAAAAAGGCCACGGGCCGCGTGCCGCACGGCGGTGGAGTCCGCATCGCCCCCGACTCGCGTGATTACGCTCTGCTGCGCGACTGGATCGCGGCAGGCCTGCCGCAGGGCGAGGCTTCGCAGCCAGGCGTGGTGGGACTGGAAGTGCAACCGGCGGAGCGACAACTGGCCATGCGTGGCCATCAACAGCTTCGTGCCGAGGCGATCTACAGCGACGGCCACCGCGTCGAGGTGACACGGCTGGCACGGTTCCAATCCAATAACGACGGTCTGGCCGCTGTCGACGAGCAGGGTTACGTCACGGCCGGCGACGCTCCCGGGCAGGTGGCCGTGATGGCCAGTTACATGGGCGCGGTGGCCGTGTTTCGAGCACTCGTGCCAAACGATCAGCCGCCAGCCGATCCGGCGTCCTGGCCCGAACACAATTTCATCGATCGGCTGGTCTACGCGCAGCTCAAGAAGCTCAACATTCAACCAGCGGGACTAGCCGGCGACGCGGAGTATCTGCGGCGCGTGTACCTGGACACGATCGGCACGCTGCCGACGGCCGACGAGGCCAAACGGTTCCTGCACGACACGCGCGACGATCGCCGCGCGCGGCTGGTCGATGAGCTGTTCGAACGAACAGAGTTTGCTGATTACTGGGCGCTGAAGTGGTCCGACTTGCTGCGCGTCGATCGGCTGGCGCTGGGGCACAAGGGCGCGTACCTGTACTACCGCTGGATTCGGGACCAGATTGTCGCCAACACACCGCTCGATCAATTCGCCGCGTCGATCATCACCGCCGAGGGCCCGTTGGCCGACGTGCCGCAAACGCAGCTCTTCAAGGTGGCCGCCAAGCCCGGCGAAGCGGCCAGTACGATCTCGCAGGTCTTCCTCGGAGTGCGTATCGCGTGCGCGGAATGCCATCACCACCCGTTCGACCGCTGGAGCCAGAACGACTACTACGGGATGGTCGACTACTTCGCCCCGATCGGCCGTAAACCCTCGCCCGCGGGCGAGGTAATGCTCACCAGCACCGTCGCCGAAACTCGGCACCCGCGCACCGGCGAAGTGGTCGTGGCGCATGCGCTAGGCACTCCCGCGCCGGGCCAACAGGCCGCTGGCGATCGACGGGCCGAGTTGGCACGCTGGCTGACCTCGGCGGAGAACCCCTGGTTTGCGCGGCACCAGGCCAACCTGATTTGGGCCCACATGATGGGCCGTGGACTCGTTGAGCCGGTCGACGACGTGCGGGCCACAAACCCGCCGACCAATCCGGCGCTCCTGGACGCGCTGGCCGGCTACCTGGTCGAACACAACTTTGACCGACGCGCGCTCGTTCGCGCCATCGCGGCCTCGCGAGTCTATCAACACGCCACCACTCCCAACGAGAGCAACACCCGCGACGAGACGAATTACTCGCGAGCATTGCTCAAACGGATGGACGCGGAGGTGCTGTTGGACGCGGTGTGCCAGGTGACCGGGGTTGACGAGAAGTTTCAAGGCGTGCCCGGGGGCTGTCGCGCGATCCAATTGTGGGACAGCCGTGCCTCGCACTACTTTCTAAAACTCTTCGGGCGGCCGACGCGGCAGAGTGCCTGTCAGTGCGAACGCAACGTCGAGCCCAGCGTGGCCCAGGTGCTGCACTTTC
>CAZUPX010001263.1:0-4207 GCA_964622155.1 uncultured Planctomycetaceae bacterium
ACCAACCGGTATTTGTTCAGCACCGTAGGCGCGCCAGACGAGCTGCGAGTCTACTCACTAAATCGTGCCCGCCTGGTACTGGTGGCTTCGCTGCCCCTGCTGGCCTGTGGACTGCTGCTGATTTATTTTCCTGCCGCGCGGCATCCAGCGGTGCTATTGGTCCTGGCAGTTGGACTGGCGGCGGCCAGTCTGTTAGCTCCGGACACCGCACTGATGTTCGCTCAGGCGTCGAGCCTGGGGTTCGTGCTTGCGATCACGGCGGCGATGTTGGCACGCGTGTCAGTGCGTCCCGCGCCGATCACCGTTCCGGTCCGGGGCAGCTCGAAGGCCATCGATCGCGACCTGGTCGGAGCCTACACCAAGCCGGCCCCCAGCGGATCGCAGCCGTCGACGACGACCAACCCGCTGGTTCCCTCCACAGCGCCGGAGAGCGGGTCATGAGCGGTTTGCGACCGGGGAGACATTGGCTAGCCGGTCTTTTGTTGGCGGCCGTGCAAGGGACCTTTTCCGCAGCCCAATCGCCCGAGCCGGCGGCCGTCGCGGCGCCGAAATTTCATCGCGTCTACATTCCGGCTGAGCAACTGCACACGGGAAAGTGGGCTGCGGCATACATCCCAATTGAAGTGGCAGAGTTCCGGCGCTTGCTGGAAACGGCCCACGCCGCGGCCATTGGGGCACCGTCCGCGCAGATGGCTCACCTCGAACAGGCGGAATTTACAGCGCAACTGGTGGGAGACGATCTGTTGGTCGGTCGCGGCACGTTTCAGTGGTCCCGATCGTCCGACACGGCCAGCCTGGCCACGCTCGACCCGTTCAGCCCGGCATTGCGCGCCGCTGCATGGCACGGCCAGAACACAAAGCCAGCGACCGTTGGCACGGTTTCCGACGGCAAGCTGGGCGTCTTGGTTGAAGGCACCCAGTTGAACTGCGATTGGTCGCTGCGCGGCGAGCGAACGGCGTCCGGCGCGGTGGGCTTTCGACTGGAGCTTCCCGATTGTCCGGTCACTCGTTTGGTGCTCGAAACCCCGACCAATCTGGAAATCGTCGCCGAGGGCGCCATTGTCGCAAAAACTCCCAGCACATCGGGCAAAACGACCCGCTGGGCGCTCGAGCTTGGCGGACACAATCGGGTGTTGTTGCGGGTGATTTCCGATGCCTCCGCGCGAGAACGCCGGCCGTTGACCTTGCTTCGCCAGTCGCAGACCTACGAGTTTTCGTCGCGTGGCATCAACGTCGAGGTACAGTTGACGCTTGACATTCACGGCGAACCCATCCAGCGCATGGCGTTGAACCTCGACCCTTCGCTGCGGCTGGTGGCTGCGCGCTACGGCGAATTGCAAGTGCCCTGGTCGGCGACGATCGACGTTGAAAGTCGAGTGTCGCACGTCGTGCTGCAACTGCCGGAACCTGTCGCCGGCACCGGCCGGGTGCTGCAGCTCTCCGCAATCGCGCCGTTGACGACAGGCAAGCGCTGGCGGCTGCCAGGGCTGCAAGGTGAAGCCGTCTCATGGCAGGAGGGCACAGCGACGCTATTGATACCAGACTCGCTAGTGCTCCAGCAGCTCTCCTTGAACGGCTGCCGGCAATCCCGGACCGCGGCATTGCCGGCCCCGACGACCGGCGAATCGATCGAGGTCCAATTCTACCGGCCGGGTGCCGCGATCGAAGTCCTCTTGGCGCAGCCTCAACCGCAACTGAAAGTCGAAAGCGGCTCACTTGTCGAGGTCGGCGCTAACGAATTCACCGGCCAATCCGCGCTGTCGCTGAGCCTGGCACGCGGCCAACGCCGAGTTGCCGAGACGCGCGTCAATCCGGGTTGGACCATCGACGGCGTGGAGAGCACGACCTCGGGTCGGAGTGCTGAGTGGGAAATTGACGACTCTGTATCCGGAACGAGCCGGTTGACGGTCAAGCTAGACGACCCGATCACGCCGCAAAGCGCGGCGCGGCTCGTCGTCCGCGGGCATCGTTCGCTACCTTTGTCGCAGGCCTTCGAAGCTCGGCAATTCGAGATGCTGGCCTTCGATGAATGGCAAACCGGCACCAGGCTCATCAGTGTGCGCGCGGCCGAGGGTTCGCAGCTCCGCTGGACCGAGGCAGTCGACCTCACACGGCTGGACCCGCTTGATCTCAGCGCATCGCAACTGGAGCTGTTTCCACGCCCACCCAATGGGCTCGTATTTGCCGACGACCCGGTCTTCGCGCAGTCGGTGGTTGCACTCGACCGCCGAAGGCCGAGCTATGCCGCCGACATACGTATCGACGCGATGGTCCAGAACAACATTCTGACCGAGACCCTTACGTTGCAGTGTACGCCGGAAGCAGCCCGCCTCGATCGATTGCTTGTGCGACTGTCGCAATCGCGCCCCGACGCGCTGGAGTGGAAACTGGCCGGTGGAAACTCGGGTCAGTTCTCCGCCCGAAAAATCTCGACTCCAGAGCAGGCACAAGCGGGCTTGCCGCCGGGCGGTGAAGCGTGGGAGTTGAGCCTGCGCATGCTGCGCCCAGGCCCGTTTGAGTTGCGCGCAGTGCGCTCAACTCCGTTCGACCGCGAAACGCCCGTCGCTTTGGCGGCGGTTGCCGATGCGGCAACCCAAAAAGGGACTCTGACGATTCGGGCCGCGGGCACTTCAGGGCTGGCTATCAAAAATCGCCGTCTTGCTTCGGTCCCTGCCGAGATGTTGGACCCGGATCGCTATCAGACGGCTCGCGGAACGTACCATTATCAGCCGCTGCGAGATGATCTTGGCGACGAACCGGCAATCGGCATCGCGCCGGCAAATCCGACTCAGGCTGAGTCGGGCGCTTGGGTCTGGACGAGCCGGCTGGAATCGCGCTACGCTGCCGACACCGCCGTCCATTGGGCAAACCTGTACGTTCAAACGGCCGGGAGGCAACAGGTTAGCGTCGCCTTGCCTGAGGGTGCTAAGTTGCAAGCCGCGTGGGTCGATCAACAACAGCTCGCTGTTGCGCCGGAAGGGAGCGACGCACCGCTTTCGGTCGATCTGCCGTTTGGCCGCAGCCTGGCAACCATTTCGCTGTACTACACGACGCCCACCGGACTCCCGCGACTGGCCACAGCGGTTGAAGCTCCTTTTGCCACGCTCGCAGACGTGCCTGTCATGGCCCGCACGTGGTCGGTCTGGCTTCCAGGCGACTACGAAATCGCGGACGCGGATAGCCGGTTCCCTAACGACTCGGTAAAGGGATTGACGCTTGCCGAGCGATTGTTCGGCGGCCTGGGTCGCAACGGGCTGTCGCGGATATTCAATCCGCTGTCTCCCCTGCACTGGCAGGAGCAGTTTAGCATTGGCGGGGAGGCATCGACGGCGCACGCGGCGGCTGACCAGCTCGTTGAGAATCTTGGCACCTTCATGACCGACTACCTCACCGGTGAGGCTGAGAGCGAACTGACGTGGGCACAGTTATTTTCCATGTGCTGGGAGGCTGAATCGAAGTCGCGCAGAACGTTGTTCATCGACAGTCATGCCCTGGCGGCTATCGGTCTGGCCCCTCAGACACGAGTCAAATTCCCGACGGGCGAATCGCCCAGGGACCGCGGACTTGCGCTACTCAAACAAGCTGGCCTGGTCGTCATCGCGCACTCCAGCGCCATGGTCGTTACCATCGCATCCAGCGCTGCACCGTACGCGCGCGAAATCTCGGCGCTGTATCATCCCGTGGTGTTTGCTCTAGGGCCGGGTTCGCTCAGCGACCGGCTCAAACGGGCCGTGCAAAGCAGCGATGGTCGGTTCGTCGCGGCGCCGCTCTGGCGTGCCGTGCACGACTCAGGGGCACCGCCTTGGTCGCTTCCCGAACCACGCCATCAGACTATTCAGGATGTCGGCACGTGGAGCGCCTACACCTGGCATCTTACGCCGGACGGCTCGCCAACGATCGGCATCGTTCACGCCTCAGCCGTGGGCTCGCTGGCCTGGGCGCTGTTCCTGGGCGCTTTGGCGATCGGT
Organism: uncultured Planctomycetaceae bacterium; assembly: GCA_964622155.1. Lineage (GTDB taxonomy): Bacteria > Planctomycetota > Planctomycetia > Pirellulales > PALSA-1355 > CAZUPX01. The sequence goes on from CAZUPX010001263.1 coordinate 3,969, forward strand.
ATCTGGCAGCGAGGTCGCTCTCCCACGTCGCTGGTCGCAATCACATCGCTTGCGGCCACGGCCGCGGTTTGGATGCCTGCGGCCTACGCGCCGCTGGCCAGTGCAGTCCTACTGGCAGGGTGCGTCTGCCTGTTGTTTCGAATGATCCGAATTCCTCCGCTGCGCGCCGTTGAACTGCCCTCCAGACAGCCACGCAGCTCGCGCGGCCGCGCGGTTGCCATCGAGCACGGCATGATGCT
>CAZUPX010001264.1:0-1771 GCA_964622155.1 uncultured Planctomycetaceae bacterium
AGCGATTACCTCGACGGAAACTGCCATGGTCAAATATCGTGCGTCACCGGGAATCAAGATTGGCGTGCGGCGAACTGCGCTGCGACGTGGTCATGGAGAAACTGAAACGCGCGCTGCTCCGCCGGTCCACCAGTCTTGCCGATTGCGGGTCGCAGGCGGTCGAGCTCTTGCAAGACGTCGTCCGGATTCAGAAAGCTGGTGCGAGTGGCCAGGATGGCTGCTTCCAGCACGGCGTGCTTCGCGCGATTGAAACCAAAAAAGTCTCGCAAGTGCCCCTGGTCCACAACGTCACACACGATCCGCGTCCGATCTTGGCGATCGTCGAGCGAAAGCACACGCAACGCATACCACCGGCAAGCACCCGCCAGGATGCGGCCTTCCACACTATTGCAGGCGATCAGCTCGGGCAGTGGGTCGGGGGCGCCCACGGCCGCGTGGGCCAGCAGCTCAACATCATCGGTGACGTGGAACACGCCCTGGCCGGTCCGTTTCAGGTTGTCGTACGTGGTCGAGGTGCGGTACGGCTTGAGCACCAATTGGCGCATCGACTCGTCGACCTCGGGCCCCATCGGCGAGATGTTGACCGTGCCGTCCGCGTTCAGCGTGGTGACGATACCTTCCAGAATCAAGTCCGTTGCGCTCCAGGTTCAAAACGTGACCGGTGCAGTGGGCAGGGAAGACCGCGACTCGTCCGACACCGAACGTTCGCAATCGATTGTTGGCAGCTCGGCAGGTGTGCCGATTCCCGACAGTCGAAGAAACGCCGCCAGAATCGCGTAGCCGCAGTCGGTGAGAATCGACTCGGGGTGAAATTGCAGGCCGACCAGCGGCCAGGTCCGGTGAGCAAACGCCATCACGGTGCCGTCAGCCGTCCAGGCCGTAACCTCAAGCGAGTCGTCGAGGGTCGCTCGGTCCACGATGAGCGAATGATAGCGACACGCAGTGATTGGATTGGGCAATCCGGCGAAAACGCTTGTGCCCGCGTGAAAGATTTCCGACGTTCTTCCGTGCCAGGGCTCGGAGGCCCGCACGATTCGCGCGCCCAGTGCCGCCCCGATCGCCTGGTGACCCAGGCAAACGCCTAGAATCGGTAACTCGCCAGCCAGGTGGCGGACCACGTCCAGCGAGCAGCCGGCCTCGCGCGGCGAACACGGTCCGGGCGAGAGCACCACGGCACTTGGCTTCAGGGCTCGGATGCCGCTCACGTCGATTGCGTCATTGCGCACCACGTGGGTCTTCTGGCCGAGTCGCTGGAAGTAGCGAGCCAGATTGAAGACAAAACTGTCGTAGTTGTCGACGAGCAAAATCATCGGTCGTTACTGAAAGGCTCGAATCAGGCCGGTGGCCTTGTGCCACGTCTCTTCATATTCACGCTGGGGCACCGATTGTGCCACGATACCACCTCCCACCGGCGCCTGCCACCAGCCGCGACCAGCGGTGATGGTGCGAATCAAAATGCTCGAGTCCAGCGATCCGTCGAAACCCAGATAGCCCAACGATCCGCAATACGCTCCGCGCGCGGTGGGCTCTAGCTCGGCGATGATTTCCATGGCCCGCACCTTGGGCGCGCCGGTAATCGATCCGCCGGGAAACGATGCTCGCAGCAAGTCGATCGCGCCTCTGCCATCGGAAAGCGTGCCGCAAATGGCCGACACCAGGTGCTGCACGAACTCGTAAGTCTCCAGCCTGCAAAGCTCGGTCACGCGCACGCTCTCGGGCCGGCACACGCGCGAGATGTCGTTGCGCAGCAAGTCGACGATCATCACGTTCT
>CAZUPX010001265.1:0-3861 GCA_964622155.1 uncultured Planctomycetaceae bacterium
CAGATCTTCTGGCCGTTGACTACAAAATCATCCCCTTCGCGAATCCCTTTGGATTCGAGCGAAGCCAGGTCGCTGCCGGCGTTGGGCTCGGAAAAACCCTGACACCAGACCTCTTCGCCCGAGAGGATCGCCGGCAGGTAGCGTTTCTTCTGCGCCTCGGTACCGACGGCGATGATCGTGGGCCCGACGAGTCCTTGGCCGATGGTGCCCATTCGTTCGGGCGCGTCGGCCAGGGCCAACTCTTCCTGAAAGATTGCCTGTTCGATGAACGATGCGCCGCGGCCGCCAAATTCTTTGGGCCACGAGATACCCGCGTACGCGCCCTCGTACAGTTTGAGCTGCCAGGACTTGAGATACTCGTGATAAGCTGCCGCGTTGTCAGCCCGCTTGACGGTCTGGCTGGACTTGGCCGGCAGGTTAGTCTTGAGCCAGGCGCGGAGCTCGTCGCGAAACTTGGTTTCGCTGGGAGTGAGTCCGAGGTCCATGATTTGTCCTCTGTAAATAAAGAACTGACTTCAATTGTTAGTGTTCAGCCACTGCTTCCAACAACAATTCCGCAACGTCCATAACCTTTACCTCGCGATCTCCCTTACGAGCGTTGATGCCATCTTCCAACATCGTCATGCAGAACGGACACCCGACGGCTACGACATCAGCGCCGGTGGCTAGCGCCTGCTCGGCTCGTTCTTGATTAACGCGTTGATTGGGCGGCTCGTCGACGAAGCTCATTCCACCGCCGCCGCCACAGCAGAATGAGTTGCTGCGATTCTCGGTCATCTCGACCTGAGCATCGCGAGTGGAAATCTGCACGAGCTGCCGCGGGGCGTCGTACTCGCCGTTGTGGCGGCCAAGATAGCACGGGTCGTGGAAGGTTACTTTCTTGTCGGAAGGCATCTGCGCACTGAGCTTGCCGTCCGCGACCAGCTTGGCCAGGTACTGGCTGTGGTGATAGACGACGTACCGGCCTCCCCACTGCGGATACTCGTTGGCCAGCGTGTTGAAGCAGTGCGGGCAGGACGTGACGATCTCTTTCACGCCATAGCGATCGAGCGTGCCGACGTTCTCCTGCACGAGCGTCTCGAAAAGAAACTCGTTACCGATCCGCCGCGCCGGGTCGCCGGTACACTTTTCCTCGCGCCCCAACACGGCGAACTTCACTCCGGCCTTGGTCAATAGCTGCGCCAGCGAGCGGACGACCTTTTGATTCCGTTCCACCAGCGCCCCGCCACAGCCGACCCACAACAACACGTCGGCATCCTTGGCGTCGGCCATCGTCGGCACGTCGAGGCCCTGCATCCAATCGACGCGCGAAAACGCCGTGCCGCGAAACGGATGGCCGCGCGTCTCCAGCGACGACAGAGCCTGCTGCATCGTCTCCGGAAACTTGGCGTCTTCCATCACCAGAAACCGCCGAGTGTCGACGATCTTGGGCATCTGCTCGATCAGCACCGGGCAAGCCTCGACACACGCCGCGCAGGTCGTGCACTCCCACATCGACTCGACCGACAGGGCCGGCGTGACGCCGACGAACGGCTCGGCGAAATCGCGGACCGGATCGCGCGACAGCCTTTGCAGGTCGAGAATAATGTCGCGCGGTGAAAGCTGCTTGCCCACTCGATTGGCCGGACAGGCCGCCGTGCAACGCCCGCACTCAGTGCAGGCGTCAAAATCCAAGAGGTCCTTCCAGGTGAAGCCCGCCAGCGAGTTGATGCCCAGTTTTTCCGACTTCTCGAAATCGACCTTCCGCAGGTTCGCACCGATCGGTTCCAGCCGCGAGACGTAGACGTTGGCCGTCGACGTGATGACGTGTGCCATCTTGGTGTAGGGGGCCCAGGCGATAAACGCGAACACCAGAGCGAGGTGCGTCCACCAGGTAACCACGTGCGCAGTCTTCATCGAGTCGACCGACATCAGTGGTCGCGACGCCTGCGCCACCAGGTATCCAAACGGCGACCACTGGCCCCACGGATCGTCAGTGGCCGCGATCCGCCAGCCTTCAATCAGAAACCCGCTGACCAGGATCACAAGGATGATGACGAGAATCGCCGAGGCCTCGGTTGTGTAAACCAACTGTCGCGGGCGGATGACCCACCGTCGCGCGCCGGCCATCCCGACGCCCACGATCGCCAGTACGCCGAACACGTCGACCGTCAGCGATTGAAAGTACAAGTAGAAGTTTCCGTGCATGATCGGAATACCGAAGTCATGCTGGATCAGGACCACCGTCGTGGCGATGGTGAGGATGATAAATCCCCAGAAGATCATTGCATGCAGCGTGCCGCCGTACGCTCGCCGCCAGGTGCCGACTTGCAGCAAGGCGTAGCTAACCAGCCGCACGATCCGCTCGAGCGGGCGGTCAAAACGATTCTCGCTCTGCCCGCGGCGCCATGACCTCACACGCAGCCAGATGCCGTATCCGGCCACCACGACCGTGGGCACCAAAAGTGCGTACATCACCCACGCGTGCTGGATGTTCCACAGAACCTCGCGGGTGGCGTCGGCGTGGTTCATGTCCGCTGGCTGAGCCTTTCGCGCAGGCGGCCGATGACCTTTTGATAATCTTCCACCAGGCCGAAGCGACAATGCTTGAAAATCGGCGCGTCGGGATCGCGATTGATCGCGCAAATCACTTTGGAATCGGCGATGCCCATGATGTGCTGGCTGGCGCCCGAGATGGCGATGGCGAGGTACAGTTCGGGCGCGACTTTTTTTCCGGTTTGACCGACTTGCCAGCCGGGCGGCACCCAGCCGGCGTCGCACGCGGCGCGTGAGGCGGCCATTTGGGCCCCGATCGCATCGGCCAGCGCTTGCAGCTCCTTGAACGGTTCCGGCCCGCCCAATCCGCGGCCACCGGAGACGATCAATCGCGCGTCTTCCAAACGCACGCCCTGCTTGGCTTCGACGTGGCGCGAGACTGCCGTGACACGATCGTCCGCCTTTAGATCGAGGTTGAGCTTTTGCACTTCGGCCGCTGGGCGACCGGTGGCGTCGGCCGGCGCCATGGCTCTCGCCCGCACCCACACGACGGCCGGCGAACGGGCAAGCGCGATCGAGGCCACGGCTTTGCCGCCGTACACGCCGCGCTTGACGATGACTTTCTCGTCCGCGACCGAGATATCAACTGCGTCGCCGGCGGCGCTGCCGCCGAGGCGGTGCGCCAGCCGGGCGGTAAGCTCCTGGCTATAGGTGTCGTTGCCCAACAGCACCGCGCGAGGAGCCAGCGGCTTGCAAGCCGCCGCCAGTGCCGCCAGCCAGAGCTCTGAGTGGTACTCGGCCACAAGCGGATGGTCGACGATGGCGATCGAATCGGCCACCGCCGCGCCGCTAATAAGCGCATCGTCAGCCGCGCCGATCACCACGGCTCGCAGCCGTCCACCGAGACTATCAGCCAAGCGGCGCCCCGCGCCCAACACGCCTTGCGCGGCCCGGTCAAACCCGGCTCGGCCCCAGACACAACAAACGACGTCGGACACGGCTAGCTCTCACAGAGGGAGATGGACGACGAAGGATTTAGCCACAGAGATCACAGAGAACACCGAGACGAAGAGTAAGGGATTGAGAGTCACGCAACAGCACGAAGCGATCGGCCTTTGATTTGTTCTTCAAAATAAATGCTCCATTTCCTGTCCACTCAGTGTCCTCTGTGTTCACGGTGGCTGATCTTCCTCTTGGCGATTCACCAGGCTCACATCGACCGCAGGATGCTGCCGATTCGCTCGGCCAACGCGTCGACCTTGGCTTCCACGGTATCGCCGGTGATGAACTCGCACTGCGTTTCTTTGTGCGGAATCGCCAGCTCGGCAACATCGGAGTAGGCATGCGCGTCGGCCGGATTGACGCCCACATCAGCCAGGGTCCAGG
>CAZUPX010001266.1:0-6598 GCA_964622155.1 uncultured Planctomycetaceae bacterium
TCAGCTCCTTGTAAGTTGCCCATACCTACAAGGTGGAGCGCGAACTCGTTTTTTTCCACCCCCGATAGCACTTGCATAATGTTGTTGCGCTTCGGGCTAGTGTTGTGCCGGCCGCACAGGATCGGCTAGGAAATGGTCGACAGTCGACGCGGGCCGCTTGCCCGTGGCCATCGCGTGGCGCATCGTCCACTGGGTCGCTTCGTCCACGCTCTGGTGAAACTCGACGCTGCCCGCTTGGCGCGAGGCAACCAGGCGGCCGGAGCGGATGATCAGAGCGTTGCGATGCGTGGCCGCGATGCGCGGACCGGGCACGACCGTCCCAAATAGATTCAACGGATCGGCGGCCGATAGAACGAGCCAGAGCTCGTCGTCACCGTCGTCACGAACCTGGCGAAGTTGATCGACCGCGTCGGGCAGTGCGTATTGTTCGCCCGACACCTTCGACACGAATCGTCCGCCGCGGACTTCACCGCGCAGCTCCATGCGGCGAAACGTGCCGACCAGGTTCTGCCAACTCGGCGAGGAAGTTTCGCGCACCAGCAGGTCGCGAAACACGACGCCCCAGCGCTTTAAAAGTTGACGGCACCAGGATTCGAGATGCACCGCATGCGGCACACGATCCACCGCGCCGGGAAACAGCGACCAGCGACCGATTGGTGCAGTGGGTGCGTGCAGCGGCCGGCGAGGATGTCGACGCCGCGCGTGCTTTGGCCTGTGACCATCGACAATCTTGCGCACGGCTCCGAACACATCCGAGGTGACCAGTCCCAACGCCGCCAATTCGCGTAGGGCTTCTTCGACATGACCCGGCAGCAGGCCGGTTAGAGACTTCAGTTCATTGAAGAACAGTGCACCGCGAGCTGCCAGCGCGTCGAGCACCGCTTGCGCTCCGCTGCGCACAACAGGCTGAACCGCCTCGTCGTGCGGCAACAAGGCTGGCAGGTCTTCTCGCAGCACCAGCGAAATTGGCACGACGCGCGTGAGCGCCGCCATGCTCGGCCTGTCCTGGTCATCGCGACGTGGGCGGTTGAGCCTTCCCCACACGACCTCGCCAGCCAAAAACAAGTTGTCGAGCCACTGTGGATCGTACTCCGCAATCCGCACCCCGAGCACGCGCGTTTCCCACGCCCCGGCCGGCAGTTCAAAGCCTTGCAACCGCGAGATTGCCTCGCGCACTCCCACCGCTCCGCCCCACTGGCTCGATGCGGCCAGGTGATGGTGCCGCGTAAGAAAGCGCAAAAAGTCAACCGGCTCGACCGGGCGAACCTGCTCGCGGAGTCCTTGAATCGTCAATCGATGAATCCGCGCCAACAACCGCCGATCGCACCACTGGAGAGCGGCCGCGCCGTTGTCATGGGGAGAGGTGGCAAAATTCCCGCGCAGTACTGTTCCCTGCCCTTCGAGTGCTTCGAGCGAAGCGCCAACCGAGTCGGGATCGACTCCCAGGAATTCGCCAAGTCGAGCCGAGGTCGTCGGCCCACCGTGCTCCATTCGCCCGCGCACAAGCGCCGTCAGCGCCTCGTGGCGCGGTACGACGCGTTGCAATCGCTCGGGCAGCACCACCGCCGGTTCGGCCACGGCATCGGGAAAAATCACTTGCAGTAGCGGCCAGTTCTCCGCCGCAACATACAGATCGCGCTGTCCTGAACGAATGACGCGTGTCGCCCGGCGTTCGGCGATCAATTCGCGCATCCACACCGACCAATCAAACGCTTCCAACTCGTCGACGGCCGCCAGGCTCAATAGCGCGTCGTGCAATTCTTCTGCCTCGCGCACCAGCGGCCATGCTTCGCGGCGCACCTGAGCCACCGCGTCCGGGTCGAGCCGTGCCAGGTCGCGCAGATCATCAGTCGAAAGCGTTCGCCGGGTCGCCACTGCCCGCACGCGCCGCTCCTCCAGCGGAGCACCGTCGAGAAAAGTGTACGGGTTGCCGTTAATCAGCTCATAGCTGAATGGCGACGGCTCGCGCGTATCGCGAGCCACGAAGCGCACTTGCCCTTCTTGGACGCGATTCATCAGCGCCACCAGCCCGTTGAGATCCATCGCCTCGTGCAGACAGTCGTGCATCGTCTGCCGCACTAGCGGATGGTTGGGAATCATGACGTCGCCGGAATGATTTTCCAGGCAGCCGACCGTTTCAGGAAACACGGAAGCCAAGAGATCGTCGCTGCGGAATCGCTGCAAGTAAGGCGGCACGCGTTTACCCGCCTGCTGTCGCAGCACCACGAGCGAGCGGGTCAAGTTCCACCGCCAACGGACCTGAAACATCGGAACCGCCAGCAGGGCCTGCTCCAGGAGCTTTGCCACGTTCTCGGCGGTGAGCATGCCAAACAGGTTCTCGATCGGCACGCTGTGCTGCGGACCCAGCGAGAGCACGATGCCGTCGTTGTCGGCGGCGGCTTGCAGCTCGAAATCGAAGCTGCGACAGAACCGCTTTCGCAGCGCGAGGCCCCAGGCCCGATTGATGCGCGACCCCAAGGGAGCGTGAATCACAAGCTGCATGCCACCGGACTCATCGAAGAATCGCTCGAACACGATTTCCTCGATCGTCGGCACGACGCCAACCGCCGCCAGTTGGGCTTCGACGTAGTGCAGTGCTTGCTCGGCGGCATGCGCGGTCGCGCCGCACTCGACCGCGAGCCACTCGATCGCCCCGGCTATGTAGTCCGGTTGTCGGACGCGCGCGGCCAGGTCACGGCGAAGTTCAGACAGCTCGGCCGAAAACTCCGGCGTGCGGCCCGGCGCCTCGCCCAGCCAGAACGGGATGCTTGGCGGCGCCCCCTCGGCGTCGTTGACGTGCACTTCGGATCCGCGGACGAACAGGATGCGCCACGACGTATTGCCCAACACAAACACGTCGCCAGCCAAGCTCTCGACCGCGAAATCTTCGTCCACAGTGCCCACGAACGTTCCCTCGGGCTGGGCGAGCACACGATACTGAGCCGTCTCGGGAATCGCGCCGCCAGAGGTCAAGGCCGCCAGCCGCGCGCCGCGCCTTGCCCGCAGGCGGCCATGGATCAGATCGCGATGCAGATACGCCCCACGGCGTGTGCCGGGCACGATGCCTTCGCTAAGCATGGTAACGATCGCGTCGAAATCCTCACGCGCGAGGTTTCGGTACGGCCACGCCTTGCGGAATAACGCAAAGAGGTCATCTTCCTGCCATTCTTCGCACGCCACAGCCGCGACGATTTGCTGCGCCAGGATGTCGAGCGGTTGCTCGGGAATTTCAACCGCATCGAGATGTCCGCGTCGCACCGCGCGCACCAGAGTCATCGACTCCAGAAGCTCGTCGCGCGACAGCGGCAGCAAACGGCCCTTGGGCACCTTGCCCAGCGAATGACCGGCGCGGCCAACGCGCTGCAGGAATGTGGCGATCGAGCGCGGCGATCCGATTTGGCAGACCAGGTCGATGTAGCCGATGTCGATACCCATCTCAAGCGAGGCAGTCGCGACAATCGCCTTGAGCTCGCCCGCCTTGAGTCGCCGTTCGGCGCTCTGACGAATCTCCTTCGACAGGCTGCCGTGATGGCTGGCCACCGCGACGGGTCCGAGCAGCTCGCTAAGGTGCATCGCCACGCGCTCCGCCAGTCGTCGGGTGTTCACAAAAATGAGTGTGCTGCGGTGCGCGGCGATCAACTCGGTGAGCCGCGTGTAGATTTCGGCCCACTGCTCGTTCGAGCACACTGCCGACAGCTCGCCGGGTGGCACTTCGATTGCCAGATCAAGCTCGCGAGCGTGGCCGGCGTCGATGATGGAACAGGCATCGGAGGTTGTGGGCAGTAGGCTGAAGGCTGTAGGAGCGACGGGGGGTGCCACGCTCCCTTCTCCCCTGGCGGGAAAAGGGTCGGGGATGAGGGGGTGAACGTTGAGTTCGTTGTTAACTAGCGCTGGCACCCCCTCACCCGGCTCGCTGCGCTCGCCACCCTCTCCCACGAGGGGAGAGGGGAGAACGCGAGGTGTCCCCACCAGAAACCGTGCGATCTTGTCCATCGGGCGCTGCGTGGCCGATAGACCGATGCGGATCGGGGGACTCGAGCACATCGCTTCGAGACGCTCCAGCGACAGGGCCAAATGCGAGCCGCGCTTGTCACGCACCAGCGCATGGATCTCGTCGACGATCACCGTCTCCACCGAACCCAAAAGCTCGCGGCTCTTTTGCGACGTCAGCAGCAGGTACAGCGACTCGGGCGTGGTCACAAGAATGTGCGGCGGGCGACGGAGCATGGCCCGACGTTCCGCCGGTGGCGTGTCGCCGGTGCGCACGGCGGCACGGATTGGCAACGGGCCGAAGCCCGCTTCGACCGCTCGCTCGCCGATCTCCGCCAGCGGCACTTCCAGGTTGCGATGGATGTCATTGCCTAGAGCCTTCAGCGGAGAGACGTACACGACGTACGTCCGCTCTTCCAGCCCGCCGTCGAGCCACCGCCGCACAAGACGGTCGAGACATACCAAAAACGCGGCCAGCGTCTTGCCCGACCCGGTCGGGGCGGCGATGAGCGTGTTGCGGCGTGCGGCGATTTCCGGCCAGCCGTGCATTTGCGGCTCCGTGGGCTCGCCAAAACGCTCGCGGAACCAACCATCGATTAGCGGATGAAACAGGCCGAGTTGCATACCGACATCATAAGCGGTTCGAGCACAACGGGGCAGACCCGAGCATGCGAGGCGACATCGCCATTTACTTCACCCACCCAGCCGATTAGCTTTGATGCGGGTCACTCAGGCACGAATGGGGCAAATTCTTCGATGGAATGTGCACACTTTCGGCCAGTCGGGCATCGCGTCGTGCGGTCGTGGCTGCCGGTATGCGCCTGTGTGCTGTTGAGCGCCATCTCGACCGCAGCCTGCGCTCAGGGTTACAGGCCCGACGAGGCGCCCGGTCGGATGAAAGTGCCCGCGGGCCTTGAGGTCGAGCTGGTGGCGGCCGAACCGATGGTGCGTCAGCCGGTGGCCATCGAGTTTGACAACGCCGGCCGACTGTGGGTCATTCAATACTTGCAGTATCCCAATCCCGAGGGGCTCAAGCGGGCCGCCGTCGACCGCTACTCGCGCACGACGTACGACCGCGTGCCCGAACCTCCCCCGCGCGGACCCAAGGGTGCCGACCGGATCACCATTCTTATTGACAGCGACGGCGACGGCCGGGCCGACGGCACGAAAGATTTTCTGAGTGGCCTGAATCTGACCACGGGCCTGGCATTCGGCCACGGCGGCGTGTTCGTGTTGCAGGTTCCGTATTTGTTGTTCTACGCCGATCGCAATCGCGATGACGTGCCCGACGGCGATCCCGAGGTGTTGCTCTCGGGCTTTGGCATGGAAGACGCCCATTCGGTTGCCAACTCGCTCACCTGGGGCCCCGACGGCTGGTTGTATGGTTGCCAGGGAAGCACGGTGACGTCGAACATTCGCGGCATCGAGTTTCAGCAGGGTGTATGGCGATACCATCCGATCGCGCACCGCTTTGAGATCTTCTGCGAGGGGGGCGGCAACTCGTGGGGTTTGGACTTCGACCAGCACGGCAATCTGTTTTATTCGACCAACTTCGGCGGCTACGCCATGCTGCACGGCGTGCAGGGAGCCTATTACTGGAAGCAGTTTGGCAAGCACGGGGCGCTGCACAATCCGTACACCTACGGTTACTTCGACCACGTGCCGCACAAAGACCTGCGCGGCGGACACGTGACCGTCGGCGGCATCATTTATCAAGGAGGCTCGTTGCCGAAGGAATTCCTGGGCAAGTACATTGCCGCCGACCTGCTGGGTCACGCGGTGTATTGGCACGAGTTCTCCGAGCGCGGGTCGACGTTCTCGGCGCGGCACGAGGGCGATCTGCTGCTGGCGAACGACACGTGGTTTGCGCCCAGCGATGTGACGATGGGCCCGGACGGGGCGATCTACGTGTGCGATTGGCACGACGCGCGCACGGCCCATCCCGACCCCGACGCTGAGTGGGACCGCACCAACGGCCGCATCTATCGCATCAAGTCCAAGCAGTCGACCGCCAAGCCACTGCCGCAATTGGCGACAACCTCCAGCGCCGAGCTGGTCGGCATGTTGAGTTCGTCGAACGACTGGCTGGTGCGCAAGGTGCGGCGTGTACTGGCCGACCGCCGCGACACGGAAATGATCTTTCCGCTGCGTCGAGCCGTTCTGGAGTCGGACAACGATCACCTGGCTCTGGAATCGCTGTGGGCGTTGCATGTCAGCGGTGGATTGAGCGATGAGTTTTCGCTACGGTTCTTGGATCATCGCAATGTCGACGTGCGCTGGTGGACCGTGCGACTGCTAGGAGACGAGCAGCACGTCTCACGGCCGATCGCCGACCGGCTCGCGCTATTGGCGCTTGACGAACAGAGCGCGGCGGTCCGCTGCCAACTGGCCTGCACTGCCAAGCGATTGCCACCGACCGAGGCGTTGCCGATCATCAAGGCCGCGATCACACGCAACGCCGACGCGCGCGACCCGTACATGCCGCTGTTGTTGTGGTGGGCCGTGGAGCGGCACGCGATCGACGCGCGCGACGAAATTGTGGAAACCTTCTCGTATCCTGAGATTCGCAAACTGCCGTTGGTGCGCGCCGCGATCCTCGAGCGGCTCG
>CAZUPX010001267.1:0-4025 GCA_964622155.1 uncultured Planctomycetaceae bacterium
ACCGAGCGAAACGCCCAGCGCGAGAGGATCACATTGCCATAGCCGCCCGTCTTAAGCCGCACGGTCGTCTGACGCAGGTGCGCCACGGCGTTGAAGTGCCGGGCCAGGATTTGCGCCTGATCGTGAAACCGCGAGCGGCGCACATTGTGGTCCACCTCTTGCAGGCAAATCAGATCGGGGTTCTCCTCCTCGATCACGCCGATGATCCGCTGCATGTCGTACCGCCGGTCCCGACCGCCGATCCCCTTGTGAATGTTGTAGGTCAGAATCCGCATTGCTGGGGTTTTCGTCGGTCAGGAATGGCGAATATCGACAACCGGCGGCGCCAGATTTGGCCCAGTACAAACGTAGCTCGCCGCGCCGGCGCAGTGCCGTACGGACCGCTTTTTCGGCCGATTGCAACCGAAAAATCAGCCCAATCCGGACCGCTCACCCATGCTTGCCATGCGGCGCCCGGAGGGTTACGTTGAAGCAGCCTCCACTCGGCAATAACCTAACGCGCCGTCGCGCTCGACCGGGCAGGACCGTCATGCAAATCTGTTCTCAGTTCATTATAGCAATTTCGGCCACGATGGCCCTGGCGAATTTGTGGGCATCTGCGGCCGAGCTGCCGCCGGCCGGCAGCGTCAAGGCGGTCAAGCTTTTGGAAGTCGACCATTACTGCGAAGGCGTTGTGTTCGATGCCCAGGGCCGCGGATACATTTCCGAAGGTGAGCAGATCGTGCAGTTCATGCTCGACGGAAAGTCGAAGGTGTGGGCGCGCACCGGATCGCCCAATGGCCACAAGATTCTGGCTGACGCCACGCACCTGGTGTGCGATGCCAGCCAACATGCCGTGCTGCACCTGTCGGCCGACGGCCAACGGCTCGATCCAGCCTCGACCGAGTGTGATGGCACACCGCTGCGCGGACCCAATGACCTGACGCTCGACACACCCAATGGTGGATTCTACTTCAGCGATCCCGGCGGCTCGGGCAGCGAGAACCCGATCGGCACCGTGCACTATGTCGATCGCAAGGGCAAGACACGCAAATGCGCCGGAGGGTTGGCGTTTCCTAACGGCATCGTGCTCGTACCGGGTGGAAAGAGTCTTTATCTGGCCGAGAGCCAGCACAACCGCGTGTTGGTCTATGACGTAACGGCGCCGGGTAAACTGGAAAACCAAAAGGTTTTTGCGGACTTGCCGGCCAAGAATTCCGCCGCCGGTCAGATCGACAACCAACCCGATGGCATGTGCCTGGACGCCGAGGGCAACTTGTATGTGGCCCACTATGGGATGCGACAAGTCCAAGTGCTCAACCCAAGCGGCAAGCTTCTGGGCAGTTATCCTGGCGGAAACGTGACCACCAGCAACGTGGCCTTCGGCGGACCGAACCTCGATCAATTGTTCGTCACCGGAGGCCTCGGCCCCGAAGGGGGTAAAGGGGGGCTGTTTCATTTGGATTTGGGGGTGAAAGGATTGAAGGTATTGCCGTAACACACGAACCCGACGCGCCAGCGAGGGATTCTTTCGAGCGCCGCAGGGGAATCCCTCTCTGGCGCGTCGGGTCCCTATGAGGAAATCAAATGCAGTCTCCATGTCTGATCTTTTGCGTCGTCGTGAGCATGACAATTGGGTTGTTCTCGATCGGCGTCTGCGCAGCGGAGGACTATAAGTTTGGCGAGGATTCACAGCGGCACGACAGCGTGCCCGAGGGAACCGTCACGAAGGCACAATGGACCAAGAGCAAAGTCTTTCCTGGCACCGAGCGCGATTACTGGGTGTACGTGCCGAAGCAATACGACGCGGCGCGGCCGGTCTGCGTCATGGTTTTCCAGGACGGCGGCAACTACGTCGACGCGAACAAGGACTTTCGCGTGCCGATCGTGTTCGACAACTTGATCCACAAGAAAGAGATGCCGGTGACGATCGGCATCTTCATCAATCCGGGCAATATCCCGGCGGCGCAGGGCGAGGCCAAGCCGCGCTCGAACCGCAGCTTCGAGTACGACTCGCTCAGCACGCAGTACGCTGAGTTTCTGCTCAAGGAAATCCTGCCCGAGGTGGGCAAGAGTTATAAGCTCACCGACAAGCCCGAGGAGCGGGCCATTTGCGGTATCAGCTCGGGCGGTATTTGTGCCTGGACCGTGGCCTGGGAGCGGCCCGATGCGTTTCGCAAGGTGCTCAGCCACGTGGGCAGCTTCACGAACATTCGCGGCGGCGACATTTATCCGGGCATGATCCGCAAGACCGAGCGAAAGCCGATCCGCGTGTTTTTGCAGGACGGTTCCGGTGACCTGGACAATGCGCATGGAAGTTGGCCGCTGGCAAACCAGCAGATGGCCGCCGCGCTGAAATTCGCCGGCTACGATTATCAGTTTGTTTACGGTGACGGCGCACACAACGGCAAGCACGGCGGCGCTATCCTGCCGGAGTCGATGCGCTGGCTGTGGAGAGACGTGTCAACGGCACAAGCGGCGAAATAAGATACAGAGCCGGTGTTCGTGATTCGAGTGCAATATTCCTCTATGATCAACGATCAACCATAAGGAAACGGAGCCATGTCTCGCGGAATCTGTCTCGCAACGGTCGCGCTGATACTGTGTCTGCCTCTGTCGGCCGCGGCTCAGGACAATCCACTTGCCGAAATCCTCATCGACGGCCAGGGTTGGGAACTGGTGGGCGAAGGATACACATTTACTGAAGGGCCGGCGTGCGACGCGCACGGCAACCTGTACTTCACCGACGTGTTTCGCAGCAAAATCTATCGCCTGGACGCCGAAGGCAAGCCCGAGGTGTTCGTCGACCAAAGCTTCGGCACCAACGGACTGGAGTTCGGACCCGACGGGCGGCTATACGGTTGCCAGAACGGCAAGAAACGGATCGTAACCTACGACTCGTCGGGCAAGGACACGGCGATCGCCGAGGACGTCAACAGCAACGACCTGATCGTAACCAAAACCGGAGGCGTCTACTTCACCGACCCTGGCCATCACCAGGTGTGGTACATCCCGCCCAAGGGCGAGAATCGCGTTGTCGACACGGGGCTTAAGTACCCCAACGGCCTGGCCCTGTCGCCCGACGAGAGCGCGCTGGTGGTGGTCGACATGAACGACAAGCACCTGTTTACGTTCCGCATCGAGGCCGACGGCAGCCTGTCGATGAAACAGCCCTTTTACACGATGCAGTCCATCAAGACGAAAAAGACCAGCGGCGGCGACGGCATGGCGGTCGACTCCGCGGGCCGCGTGTATGCGACGAGCGAAGCCGGCTTGCAGATCTTTGACACGCAGGGCCGATTGATCGGCGTGGTCGAAAAGCCGCAAGTCGCCTGGCTGGCCAATGTGGCCTTCGGAGGGCCCGACTTCAAAACGCTCTACGTTACCTGCACCAATCGAGTCTACCAGCGCAACGTAAAAGCCACCGGAGTCCGCCCGGGCAGTGCCGCGCAGGTCAAGTAAAATAGTCTTTGACCAAGACGATCTTGCAAACCCTCGGGGACGCTCGACTGTGGCTGCGTCGTTTGATCCCTATCGCGAATGGCTCGGTATTCGCGAGCCGCGCTCGGCTATCAACTACTATCGGCTGTTTCGCCTCAAGCTATTCGAGACCGATCCGGCCGCAATCGCCGCCGCGGCAGATGCGACGATCGCGCGGATTCGCGAAATCAACACCGAGTCGTCCACGCTTGGCGAGCTGCAAGCGCGGCTGCTGGCCGAGTTGGCCGCGGCGCAGCGATGCCTGCTCGATCCGGCCAGCCGCGCGCGGTACGACGCGAAGCTACGCAAGAAGCTTGCCGACCCCAACGCGACGGTGCCAATGGCCATCCCTGTCGCGACCGTTCCAACAGCGCGACCCGCGGGCGCCGATCCAAAGGCCGTTCAGGCTTCGCTGTGGCAAGATTCGAGCGCGGTTCCGAGCCGATTGCAGCACGCGCCGACGAGAACCGGTTGGCAGGGAGCGCTGGGTCTTGTCGCGGCCGCGGTGATCGTGGGAGGAATCGGTTTCGCGGTGTGGCAGATGCAATCGGGTGGAGACGACAGTG
>CAZUPX010001268.1:0-2289 GCA_964622155.1 uncultured Planctomycetaceae bacterium
CTTCGAGGTCTTGTCGATCATCTTCGGGTAGAAGTCCGCGGTGCAGGAGATGAGCTGGCCCTTGAAGCCCTGCTGGAACGCCTGCTCGGTGAGCGGATGCACATAGTCGGTGTAGCAGGTGTCGAGACAGATGATGTCCGGCTTGAGATCCAGCATCTTCGACATGATCGGCGCGAAGTCGGTGGTCGCCGGATCGAAGAAAATCGGATCGCCCAGGACCTTGATGCCGGCGGCCTCGAAGGCGGCGAGATAGGTCGCAACGGACGGCTTGCCGAGCGAGTCGTCCTGCGCGCAGATGACGGCCGTTTTCAGCTCCGGCTTGTTCTCGGCCAGCCACTCGACACCGGTGACGTTGTAGATCGGATGCACTTCGCACGGTGCGACCAGCATCGTCGTCTCAGGCGTCAGATCGCTCGGCAGGAGCGTCGAGACCAGCATCTCTTCCTTCTGCGCCACCGGGGACACGCCGGGCCAGGGATCGCCGCCCAGCATCATGATGAACTTCACGCCGTCTTCCTTGATGAGCTTGACCGCGCCGGTGCGCGCCTTGCCCGGATCGTATTCGTCGTCGTAAGCGACGAACTCGATCTTGTGAGCTTCGTCGCCGATCTTGACGCCGCCGGCTTCATTGACCCAATCGGCCCAGATCTGGCAGCCGTCGAGACCGGGCTTGCCCCAGGCCGCGACCGCGCCGGTGAGCGGAGCAAGAAAGCCGATCTTCACGACCTTGTCGGCCCCGAAGGCGAATCTTTGCAGCGGCACGCCGGCCATGAGCGTGGCGAGGGCGGTGGTTGAGAGAAACTGGCGGCGATTGATTGCGCTTGGCTTGGATTGGGTCGGCATTGGTACCTCCACATCGATCCGGTGGCACCGCTCTGGGCGCGGGCATCAGCCGTGTGCTTCTCAAGAACCAGTCTTGCTGCAGGTTTGACAGCACACGCGCAAGCTTAGCTCCGATGCCAAATCTAGAACAATAGGAACCACTTTGGTTTTTTCGAGGTGCCACTTGGTGCCACTTTGGTTTTTGCAAGCGCCACTTTGGTTTCGATGGCGCCTCTTGTAATGTCATCCTAAATTGGCTCGGCATCGCGGCGGCCGAGCCGTAACCGGCAATGATGTGGTCTCTTATTTTGGTCTCATATCAGGTCTGAGCGAGGGAGAGTGTCATGACTGGTCGTGTCGCAGTCATCGGTGCGGGGCCGTGCGGCCTCGGTCAATTGCGGGCCTTCCAACAGGCGAAGAGCAAAGGCGCTTCCATTCCCGAAATCGTCTGCTTCGAGAAGCAGAGCGATTGGGGCGGCCTATGGAACTACACGTGGCGCGCAGGTCTCGACGAACATGGCGAGCCGGTCCATTGCAGCATGTACCGTTATTTGTGGTCGAACGGCCCAAAGGAGTGTCTCGAATTCGCCGATTACACCTTCGACGATCACTTCAAGCAGCCTATTCCCTCCTACCCGCCGCGCGAGGTGCTCTACGACTACATCATCGGGCGCGCCAAGGATGCTAACGTCAAGCCTTGGATCCAGTTCAACACGGCCGTCCGGCACGTCGCCTACGACAAGGCGTCAGACAAGTTCAGCGTGACCGTCGAGCGCCTGGCGGACAACACGCACCATACCAGCATGTTCGACTGGGTCATCGTCGCGAGCGGCCATTACTCCGTGCCGAACGTGCCGTATTTCCCCGGCATCGAGACATTTCCCGGCCGTGTGATGCACTCGCATGACTTCCGCAGCGCCGACGAATTCAGGGGCAGGGATTTGCTGTGTATCGGCGCCAGTTATTCGGCGGAGGACATCGCGCTCCAGTGCCACAAATACGGCGCGAAATCCGTGACCACGTGCTGGCGCACGGCGCCGATGGGTTTCAAATGGCCGAAGGGAATGGACGAGCGGCCATTGCTGATCAGGCTCGCTGGCAAGACGGCGCATTTCAAGGACGGGTCGAGCAAGGATTTCGACGCGATCATCCTCTGCACCGGCTACAAGCATCACTTCCCGTTCCTGGCGGATGACCTCAAGCTCCGCACCCACAACCGCATGCATCCGCCGCACCTCTACAAGGGGATCTTCTGGCTCGACAATCCAAAGCTCATCTATCTCGGCATGCAGGATCAGTTCTACACCTTCTCGATGTTCGACGCGCAGGCCTGGTACGCGCGCGACGTGATCATGGGCCGCATCAAGCTGCCCTCGAAAGAGGAGATGGCCAAGGGCAATGACGCATGGGTGAAGCGCGAGGAAGCTCTGAAAAACGCCTTCGAGAAGATCGACTTCCAGGGCGATT
>CAZUPX010001269.1:0-3566 GCA_964622155.1 uncultured Planctomycetaceae bacterium
TTTCGAGAAGGTGATCCGCGACAACCTCTCGCCGGAAGGGGTCGCTTCGATCATCGCCTTTCTGCAGCCAGCGGCCTTCTACAAGCCGGCCAACGAAGAAGCGCTGCGGGCACTTCGGCAGGTCGAATGGTTCGCCGACACGCTCACCGAGATGTTGGGCGTCGAGGAGCACAACCGCCTGATGGAAGAGCTGGGTCTGTAAGCCGAAACGCCGGCCAGCGGGTCGGCGTCGTCCACGGGTGGTTCCGCGGGCCTGATGATGGCAGCCATTCCATCGAATCCCAATCCGAGGAGAAGAACCATGTCGACGAAAAAAGCCCCCAAGAAGCCCGCCGCCCCGAAGGGAACCAAGATCGCGAAGGCTCGAAAGGCCGCGCCGGCGAAGAAGGCCAAGGCGAAACCCGCAGCGAACGGCAAGGCCAAGAAGCTCAGCGCCATCGACGCCGCTGCTCAGGTGTTGGCCTCGTCGAAGGAGCCAATGAATGCCAAGCAGATGATTGAGGCGATGGCGGCCAAGGGTCTGTGGACCAGCCCCGGCGGCAAGACGCCCCACGCCACGCTCTATAGCGCCATCCTGCGGGAGATCAACGCGATGGGCAAAGGCGCCCGATTCAAGAAGACCGATCGCGGCCAATTCGCCTCCAACGGGTAGCGCCCGACCAGGGCTTCCGCCCAACGCCCCACGTTCGCCACGTCGGGGCGTTTTCTCGTTGGTGGCGTCCGTGGCCAACCCGGGCCACCGACTGCCACGTGGGCCAAACGTCGCGTTCACTTGGCGACCTCCCCGGCCCGCTCGGCCTTGCGCCCCGTAAAAGCCTCCCAACGTTGAACGATGACGTCCGCGTATAGGCAATCAAGTTCCATCAGGAATGCTCGCCGTTGAGTCTGCTCGGCGGCCATTAGCGTGCTGCCGCTGCCGCCAAATAGATCAAGAACGTTCTCACCCGGGCGTGACGAATACCGCATCGCCCGGCCAGCCAGCTCGACGGGCTTCTCGGTGAGATGAACCATGCTCTGCGGATTGATCTTCTTGACGCTCCACACGTCGACCGCATTGGTCGGGCCCAACCATTGGTGTGCCGCGCCTTCTCGCCAACCATAGAAACACCATTCATGGTTTCCCATGAAGTCCTTCCGCGTGAGCACGGGGTGTTCCTTGACCCAGATGATCGCCTGCGAGAAGTACAGTTCGCACGCCTTGAGCACCGGCGGGTAGTTGCCGCAGTTCGCATAGCCGCCCCAGATGTAGAACCCACGGCCCGGTTCCAGAACGCGGGCGATGTTGCCGAACCACGCTTGGAGCAAGTCATCGAACGCGGCGTCTGAGACGAAGTCGTTCGCCAGCGGTCGGTCCTTGGCACGCAGTTGCTTGTTCGTGGGCCTGGCCTTCTCTGGGTGGCGGGCCAGGTCGAGTGACTGGTGGTGTTTGGGCCCGGCGAACGAGCTCAACCCGGCCGCAATCGCGTTGTTGCTGCGCGGCTCGACTTTGACGTTGTACGGCGGGTCGGTGTTGACCAAATGGATCTTCGCACTGTCGAGCAGCCGATCCACGTCCTCCGGCTTGCTGGAATCGCCGCACAAGAGCCGGTGGTCGCCTAAGATCCACAGGTCGCCTGGTTTGGTTGTTGCTTCGTCTGGCGGCAGCGGAACTTCGTCCTCAACGATTTCACCGTCGTCACCGTTCAGCCCGGCCTCCGCAGCCAACTCCGCGAGCATCTGCTGGAGCGCCTCGCTGTCGGTATCGATCTGACGCAACAGCTCCTCGAGCTTGGCCGGGTCCGTCTCGGCCATCGCGGCCAACGGATCGACGGTCGCCAACAGCTTCGCCGCCTCCTTGTCGTCCACGTCGAGCACCAGCACCGGCCACTCACTGTCCGGAGCCACATCGGCCCGCAGGTGGCCGTCGATGAGTTGCAGGCCCGCGGGCGTCTCCCGTACCAGCAGGGCGTCAGCGATTCCAACCTCGGCCAGGATGCCGCGCATGGCATCCTGTTGGGCCTTGGGGTGCGTCCGCCAGTTCGCGGGGTTCGGCAGAATCTCGCTGGCTTTAACGCGGCGCAGTTCTTTGATTCGATCACGAAGCTTCATTCGGTAACCTGTTCGGCAACTGTTCCGGTAACCTGTTCCGCAAGTGTTCCGCAGCCTAACTCCCATGCCGGCCAGGCGTTAAAGTGTTCCGCAAGTGTTCCGTTCGCCATCGTTCGGTAACCGGTCGGACACATGTCAGGCCACCGCCCGACAAATGTCAGGCCAAATTGTCGGACGGACGGACTATGTCTCCTGCGGCCGGGGCGGGGGTGGGAAACCATGTGGCGTGGGCCCGAAAAGTACCTAAGAGCCTGGGGGGGTCATATGGCCGCTGCTGTCCGAACTTTGAACTCATTTTCCTTGGCGGCCTGGCCGAAGCCTGTTGACCACCACCTGTAAAACCAAAAGCCGGCCTGGTTCGCGTCGATCACCGAGTAGTATCGGCCCACGGCCTCTTTGACGACGTTCCCACCAACGCCGTAGGTGTACGTAGTCACGGTGCCGGCGGGCGTGCGGATCGAGAGCTTGACGACATCCGGGTCAATCAAGACTTCGGTATCGTCGTCTGTGAACGTGGCCGACACTCGCACAACATCGCCAAGGTCGTGAATGTTGAAAGGCATCAGCAGCCCTCGTCTTGCGCAGCGACCGCCCACACCGCTGCATCTTCTGTTTCGACGCACCACACCGGGTGCATGTAGTTCACCACGAGCGTCGGACGAAGCGCGGGGTTGCCACTACCCGACGAATAGCAATCCAAACGCTGCAACCCATCGTCTGCCGCACCTTTGATCAGCACGTCAAGAATCCCACCGCGGTACTTAATCGCGTCCACGACCAGGGGCTTCACTTGGTTGAACACGAGATTCTGAATCGAGCTGAGGAAGAGCGACTGAGCTGGCACCCAATCGAAGTCGCCGCCTGGGAACGCCCACGGGCGCCCGAGGTCATAGACACCGTAGGTCGCTCCGAACTCAGTCCAGTTGGGCTGGGTCAGGCGATGGATGCTAAACGTCTCGCCGCTAACGTTGCCGCCTGCCGCGGTCAAGGTCAGCATCGCGTCGATAATCGTCGCGGTGATGAGTGACGTCAGATCGAATCGCAGGATTGCGCGGAACAGTGTTTGCTCGTCCTTGCCGATATTCTGGGTGCCGATGGTAAGAGCGAGATCACTTCCATAGTTGTTGTTGTAGAGAACGCCGTCGGCGATGTAGGTATCACGATTAGTCGCGTTGTTCTCAGCCGGCTGCAGCGTGAGCGTGAGCACTAGCGGGTCATCTCCACGAGTGCGTTGTCAACCGCGACCAGCAACGAATCCAAGCTACCTTCAGCGCGACAGGTCCAGGGTTTGCGCTTCGTCGGATCGTCGCCACGCCCGATCGGCTTGTAGCCCATGGGCGTGGTTTCTCCGGTTCCAAGCGCGTCAAACCAAGCCTTCTCGGTCGTGTCCCGCGCCGGAATGACCGACAGACCTCGCTGGCCTGGGTTCTCCTCGGCCCATACGCGCATCATGCGATAGAAGGCGTCGCGATTGGTGG
>CAZUPX010001270.1:0-5312 GCA_964622155.1 uncultured Planctomycetaceae bacterium
CGCGGTCCTTCTTCTCGGCGCGGATTGCAAACCCGTTTTTGAACATTTCGTCCTGGCCTTCAACAGGCACGACACCCAATACGACGAGCGCCTGGGGATCGATCTGCCTTACATATTTGGCCAATAAGTAGGCTTCCTCGACGGTCAGGTGCGGCGACAGCACGGCCGCCACGCGGCCCAGCTCGCGAAACCGGCCGTCGATCTCCGGGATCACTCGCGACCATTCGAGGACGACGAGCTGCTGGCCGTCGCGGCGTCGGGGTGTGGTCAGTCGGCGGTCGCTGTGCACATGGTGATAGCCATAACGGCCCTCGTCGCACATCCACCACTGGTTGACGTGCGGATTCTCGCGAGGCTTCAAGCGATAGACCGTGTCGAGATTCTCTTCCACCTCGATCGAGCAACCTGTCGAGCAACCGGTGCAAATGCCCGTATGGCTCGTCATGAACCACACGCGCTGCTGGTAGAGAAAGTCCTTGTCCCCCAGAGCTCCGACCGGGCAAAGGTCGACCACGTTGCCCGAGAGCTTGTTGGCCAGCGGATAGCCGGGAACGACGTCGATTTCTTCGGCGTTACCGCGATTGGTGACATACAGCTCGCTCGTGCCGCTAATTTCCCGCGTAAATCGCACGCAGCGCGAGCACATGACGCAGCGGTCGACAAACAGCGTAACCGTGTCGCCCATTTCGCGCCGCCGGCTCGTGAACGGACGGATGTCGGCCCGGCGTTTGTCCTGGCCATATTTGAAGTAATAGTCTTGCAGCAGGCACTCGCCGGCCTTGTCGCAAATCGGACAGTCGATCGGGTGGTCGATTAGCAGGTCCTCCTCGACCATGGCCCGGCTCTGCCGCACTTTCTCGCTGTTGGTCACAAACACCGTGTTGTCGGTGGCCGGAGTCTGGCAGGCGGGCACTAGCTTGGGAAGCATTGTGATGGCGCCGGTATCGGCGTTGCGCGTGCCGGTCTCGACCAGGCACATGCGGCAACTGGCCACCACCGACAGCCCCGGATGCCAACAGTAGCGAGGAATGTCGATGCCGGCGCGCTCGGCAACCTGAATGCCGTTGAGCCGCTCGCCCCCAGCGAGCTCGATTTCTTTTCCGTCGACGATAACTGTTGGCATATCAATAATCTCAGCAACTATCTCGCTTCGACCGGTCCCTTTTCGGGCGTTATCTGTTTCAAATAGTGCAAGAGGGCCCGATGAAATTCATCGCCCATATGGAGTTGATGCGAAGTAATCCAGACGTTGTCTTTCAGAACCATTTCCTTTGGCAACTCCTTACTCTTGACGGAAAGATCTGCCAAGCCAGTAGTCTTTTCGTAAAACGTTTCCCAGCCCTGCACTTCGTATTTCTTCCTCCACCACGCCTGTGCAGCATCAGCGTTTTCGAATACAAACACCCGCACCGTTACAATCCGCGGAACATCCTTTCTCGTGTAACTGAAGTCAGCAAACGCGATGATTCTCTCCGGGATAGCTTGTTTCGCGACTGCCGCAGCAATGCGTCGCTCCTCCGCATTGAGAGACGAGAGGTCATTCACGTCATCGACGACCAATCCCGATGGGCCGTGCCATCCTTCACCTAATGTCGCGTTGCAGGGGGCTAAAGAAGAAAGCTTGTTGCGAGATTCGACAGGTTCGTCGGCGCCGGTCGATACCCGAATGGTCAACACAGCGAGCGCTATGGTCAATGCGAGGAGTCTCGCCAGGCTAGCGTGCATAGTTGCTTCTCGTGTTTAATGTGCTGCCACTACCGTCAACGCCTCCACCGCGTCGGTCACCATGTATCCGGTTGGGTTGGTGCGTTGGATGTACTCTTCGAATTCGTCCTTGAATTTGCGGATCGCATTCTTGATCGGCCAAGCGGCGCCGTCGGCCAGGCCGCAAATGGTGGTGCCTGGAATGATGCCCATCGTGTCGCCGATTTCGAGCAGCAAGTCGAGATCGCGCAAGCGGCCTTTGCCGGCTTTCATGCGATCCACCATCCGCAGTGCCCAGGCCGTGCCCTCGCGGCACGGCGTGCATTGGCCGCAGCTTTCGTGGGCAAAGAACCGGCAACTATTGTGCAGGAAGTCGATCATCGACACGGTCTCGTCGAGCACGACGACCGCCGCCGTGCCCAACCCCAAACAGCCGACCTTCAACAGCGCGGAGAAATCGAGTGGCGTATCAAACTCAGCTTCGGTCAACAGGCCCATGCTAATGCCGCCAGGGATGGCCGCCTTGGCCTTGCGCCCCTTCCACACGCCGCCGCCGTATTCGTCGATCAATTGTCGGCACGTGATGCCCAGAGGCGCCTCGTAACAGCCAGGCTTGTTGACGTGGCCGCTCAGACAATAAAGCTTGGGCCCGTAGCTGCCCGGGTCGCGCGGATTTTTGGGATCCGACGGAACGCCGATGCTCTTGAACCACTCGACGCCACGAGCGGCGATCTGCGTGACGCAGGCCATGGTCTCGATGTTGTTGACGACCGTGGGTTTGCGAAACACGCCTTCGACGGCGGGAAACGGAGGCTTGATGCGCGGCCAGGCTCGTTTGCCTTCCAGGCTTTCGATCAGGCCGGTTTCCTCGCCGCAGATATAGGCGGCCGCGCCACGGTGCATGTAGATGTCCAGCGAGAAGTCGTGCCCCAGGATTTTTTTTCCCAGGTAGCCCGCCGCGTAACACTCGTCGATCGCCGCCTGCAATCGCTCAAGTGCCAGCGGATACTCATAGCGCAGGTAGATGTAGGCGGTGGTGGCGCGCGTGGCGTAACATCCCAGGATGATTCCCTCAATCACCTGGTGCGGATCATCTTCCATCAGCAGGCGGTTGTTGAATGTGCCCGGCTCGCTCTCGTCGGCGTTGATGCACATGTAGATCGGGCCGGGATGGTCCTTCGGCAGAAACGACCACTTCAGTCCGGTCGGAAATCCGGCGCCTCCGCGGCCGCGGAGATTGCTCGACTTGACCATGTCAATCACGTCAGTTGGCTTCTTTTCGGCTAACACTCTGCGCAGCGCCTGATAGCCCCCCGTCGACTCATACACCTTGAGTGTATAGCTGTCGGGCTTGCCGATATTGGCCAACAGTATGGGTTCGAACTTGGGCATAGTCGCGTAAGGTGTCTTGGTCGCGAAGTCGTCAGGACTTTCCGTTGGTCGTCGTCGTTCTAACGTCGTTCAAAAACGCTTCGGCCGATTCCTTCGTCAAGTCTTTGTGCAGATTGTTGCCAGCCAACATGCAAGGGGCAAACTCACAGGCCCCCAGGCACTCGGCAAACTCAATGGTCAGCTTGCCGTCTGGTGTCGTTTGGCCGGGGAGAATGCCCGCCTTGTGGCATAGGTGGTCGAGGACTTCCTCGCCGCCGCGCAAAGCGCAACTGATCGAGCGGCAGACCCAGGCCCGCGTGCGGCCGTGGGGCTTGTCTTGCTTGAAGAATCCATAGAACGAGAGCGTGTCTTGCACCTCGGCCGGCGCCAGGCCGAGCAACTCGGCGATTTCGACGACCGCTTGCAGCGGCACGTAGCGCAACCGCTCGTTGACGACGTGCAGCGCCGGCAGCGTCACGGCCTGCCGCGTCGGATAGCGCGGAAAGTACACCTTGATGGCGTCGATCATCTCGTCGGTCAGAATCCGCTGGGCGGTGGTCATGGTCGCTTAAGTTTTCGTTATCGTGCGCGATCTATCGATCCAACTCGGCGGCAATGATGTTCAAGCTTCCCAGCACGGCTACGACATCCGACAGCGTGTGGCCGCGAATCAGGTGCGGGAACAACGCGAAATGAATGTACGATGGCGGGCGGCAGCGTGCCCGATAGGCGACGTCCGTGCCGTCGCCGACCAGGTAGAAACCCAATTCCCCGTTGGGGGCTTCGATTGCCGAGTAGGTCTCTTCGTTGGGCACCTCGAAGCCGCGATTGGTCATCACGATTTCAAAATGCGCGATGGTGCCCTCGATCGTGCTGTACACCTGTCGCTTGTCGGGCAATCCGGTGCGCTCGCCCATATCCAAATTGATCGGGCCGCTCGGCAGATGCTCGATTGCCTGCTCGACGATCTTCAGGCTCTCGCGCATTTCGGCCATTCGCACCAGGTAGCGTGCATAGCAATCGCCCGCACTTGAGCAGCAAACCTGAAAGTCGAAGTCCTTGTACGCCAGGTACGGTTCGTCCTTGCGCAGATCGCGGGTGACGCCACTGGCGCGGGCAATGGGGCCGGTCGCACTGCGGCTGATGGCCTCGGCCCTGCTCAGTACGCCGACGTTGCGCGTGCGGTCGATGAAGATCCGGTTGCGGTTGAGCAGCCGCTCCATGTCGTCGAGCGTTTTGGGGAAATCTCGCACGAACGCGCGGGTCTTTTCGATCACCAGCGGCGTCATGTCGTACATCGCGCCGCCGACGCGCGTGTAGCTGTTGGTGAATCGGGCGCCACACAGCGCTTCGAACAGGTCATAGAGCACTTCGCGCTGATAGAAGGCGTAGAGAAAGTAGGTGAAGGCGCCGACGTCGAGCCCGACGGCGCCGTTGCACAACAGGTGGTCACTGATTCTTGAAAGCTCAGCGAGAATTGTGCGAACATACTGACACCGCGGCGTGAGCTCCAGGCCCATCAGCTTTTCGACCGCGCCGTGCCAGGCGACGTTATTCGCCAACGGCGAGATGTAGTTCATGCGGTCGGCAATTGTGACGTACTGGTTGTAGTTCAGATGCTCGCCCAGCTTCTCGAAGCCAGAATGCAGGTAACCGATGTCGGGAATCGCGTCGACGACTCGCTCGCCATCGAGCATCAATACCAGGCGCAGCGTGGTATGCGTGGCGGGATGCTGGGGACCGAAATTCAAGGTCCACAGGTAGTCGCGGCTTTCGGCTTCGGCCAGCTCTTCGACGGTCTTGGCGGCAACCAGCGGCATAACACCTCGCGCTCACGCGATCTCGTCGGTCAACCATCAGCCCGGCGCAGCACCGGAAAATTATGTCGCTCGCCCCGGCCCTGAAGCGGATAGTCCTTACGCAGGGGAAACGCGGTGAACTCCTCGGGCATCAGAATCCGTCGCAGGTCGGGATGCCCCTCAAACACGATTCCGAACATGTCGTACACCTCGCGTTCCAGCCAGTTGGCGCCACTCCACAGCGGCACGGCCGTCGGCACCGACAAGTTCGGCTCGTTCAAGAACGTCCGCAGCGTGATCCGCTCGTTGGCGTCGGTGTTGGTCAGCAGGTACACAAGGCCAAAGCGGTCCTGAGCATCTCGGTAGTTCAGATAGTCGACGCACGTGATGTCAACCAACAGGTCGAAACCTTGCTCGTCGCGCAGAAACAGCAGCACC
>CAZUPX010001271.1:0-7838 GCA_964622155.1 uncultured Planctomycetaceae bacterium
AAGCCGGCGGCGCCGGCCAGGTTGGACCCAAGCAGCACGGCGCCGGGGCCATACAACTCCACGCTGGGCTGCAGCCCGGGGTCTGTCGGCGTGACCAGCACGGAGATCGCCTGCCCCGGATCGACCGAGATCGTGAAGCTGTCCGTATCGCCCGGGACCTGGATGCCGGCCGAGACGGTAGGATCGTAGACGAGCGAGCCGAGCGGCGGCAGCGACGCCAGCGGAACGGGGTACGGCGTCGTGCCGGCGTCGATGCCGTAGCTGGCCGAGAAGGCCGCGCCGGCGTTGCCGTACTGGTCGGTGATCGCCCCAGCCAGGATGCTCGCGGTCAGGGTTGCCTCGGCGGTGACGCCGCCGATGGTGAAGCGGGCCGTCGTATCGCCTGGCAGAACAGTGACCCCCGTGACCGACGCACCGGCCGCGCCGGAGAGCACCAGATCGGTCGTTTGAACCGAGCCGGGAGCGACCGGCTCGTTGAAGTTGACGTCATAGGTGAACGGCCCGGGCAACGTGAACGTGCCGCCCGGGAAGGCTGGACTCGTGGAGTCCACCTGGAGCAGCGTCACATCGTAGCGGAAGCTGGCGTTGAAAACGAGGTTCCCATCGTTATCGCTGGTGCGCTCGATGCTATCGGCGGCGATGGTCATCGTCTGCAAGCCTTCGGCCGTGACCGGGCTTGTGGTGAACGTAAACGTCGCGTGCAACAGGTCGCCGCTCAGCACGACGTTGTCGGC
The DNA here is from genome assembly GCA_964622155.1 of uncultured Planctomycetaceae bacterium. Taxonomy (GTDB): domain Bacteria; phylum Planctomycetota; class Planctomycetia; order Pirellulales; family PALSA-1355; genus CAZUPX01. The sequence goes on from CAZUPX010001271.1 coordinate 735, forward strand.
GGGGATCGAGTTGACTGTCAGGTCGGCGGCTTGCAGGGTCGTCGCGTCGACCTCGTCGGAGAAGTCGATGACATAACTGGCCGGATCCGTGAAGACCGTTGAGTTCGCGGCCGGACTGCTGCCGATAACCCTCAGCCCCAGGACTTCCAGCGGAATCACGAATGACGTGGTCAAGCTGGAAGAATTCGAGCTGGATGTCGAAGCGAATTGCCCCAGACCACGGCGCGCGAAGGCCGTCCAAATCTCGAGTTCGTTCGCGCCACCGTAAAGCAACTGGTCGGCCATCAAAATGGCGTCGCGAGCGTCGATAAAGCTGGGGTTCAAGGGCTGGATCTTGAGCGCGTTCATGACGAGCTGCAACGTGCGAATATTGCCTGCCCCGCTCGTACTGTCGTATACGTTGGGGTTATAGCCGTACTTCTGAGTCATCAGGTGGTTCAAGTCCCAGAGCGTGGCCGCCCAGCGGGTGCCCGAGGTATGCACCGCCGTACCGCCCGCGTTGAAGTGCAGGAACGTCTCGAAGTTCACGTCTGCGATGTCGAAGTCGTAGCGGAAGTTTCGGATGCCCAGGCCTGTCAGGGGTTGGCCCAGCGCGTACGTACCCATGCCGCGGCCGCTGGTCGTCTCGCTGGCTAGTTCCTGAGTCAGCATCATCGCCCACCAGTCGCTCCAGCCTTCCCCCATTCCGCCACTCTGCAAGGCATTGAGTCCGCTGCCGTTGCCCGTCAGGCGATTCGACACGCCGTGCCCGTATTCGTGGATAACGATTTCGTTATCGAAGTCACCGTCGCGGCGGGGGCTCGTGAGGTTCCATTCATACATCTGCATGCGCGGAGCGAAACCGTCGGGCGGAGTGGCGAAATTGGCATTATTGGTTCCGCCGCCGTCTTGCGCCTCGGCGTTGACTGAGTCATTGCCGGCGCCGCCCCGCCCGTAGTTGTTGATCTGGAAGTTGCGAGATGCCTCGTCGAAGCCGTACAGGTAGTGGACGTCGTGCAGAAAATTATTCCAGTAATACAGGTTGGTTACCGCCGCCGCGGGATACGTGCTGGGCTGCTGCGACAGGTCGAGCGGCACCAGGGCGCCCGTAAAGTCGAGTCCAGGGCCGCCATCGGGTTGTGAGCCCGCGTCGGGCAGGTTGTCATTGTTATGGTCCGTATACGCGTTCGCGTTGTTCCCGCGCGTGATGGTGAATTCAGGTCCCGCGGCGCCGTTGGTGTCATTCCAGCCGAACGGTGACGGCACAATCGCCGGCGCGGGCGAAATGATGTGCGGATCGGTCACGATGCTGCGAGGGTAGTCGGTGGGGTTTTGCGCCGGCAGTGCATACACCTCGTAGCTGGCGTCGGTCGAGTAATCGGTCATTGCCACGACCGCCCCCGTGCCGCAATCCACGCTGACGTTGTACCAATGCGCCCCGTCGGGCGTGCGCACTGTCAAGTTCCAAGCCAAACTGAGATCGCTATCGGGAATCGCGACGTACTCCAGCGAGGTTGTGATGTCGTCGAGCGAAACGCTCGGGGCACTAAAAGTGGCCGATCCGTCGGAATTCTGCGAAATCACGGTCGGTTGGCCAGACAGCGAGAGACCCAAGGCGCTGGCGGCCGCTGCCACGGCCTGCTCGGAACTCATGGCCGGCTGCGTGGAAAACTGGCTGGCGCGCGCGCTTGCGCCCGGCACGAATCCGCCGGCCACCTCCAGCAATTGTCCCGTGGCACTCACCGTCACGTTGAAGTTGGCATTCGCGACAGGCAGTGAGTTCACCGACTGTGCGAACGTCAGAGTCGTGGCGCCGGTGAGGGCAGTCATGTAGTTCGTCGTAAGTAGATAGCCATCCAGGTCGGACGGAAGGATTCCCAAGTCGCTGGCGTGCGACTGCATGTAGCTTTCGGCGATCGCAACCGGCGCGTCCGTGGATGGCGCGGTGAGATAGCCGTTGTAATCGTACAACGCATGCTGTGGCGGCAGGTACGGAAGGAACTCTGGCGCACTGACGGTCAGCAGCCGGCGCTCTTCGAACACTTCCATGCGCGGATGCCTCGTCTCCGGCCGCCTGCCCCTCGAACAACTGCGTCGCCATGTGGATATTGCCCGGTGCATGCACTACTCCTTCACAAGGATTTCCGCATCCGCTGTAAATCCGCCCGCGAGCCAACCTGGCCGTCAGCGTGCGTGCTCAGTTCGAGCGTTGGTAATGTTTTCGATCGACCCCTCAGGCGTGCGATCGGCTATTCCTAAAGCCGCGTTCGCACGTTGACGCAGCCTGGTTGTCTTGCTTCGTCGCCGCCACCCGATAATCCCAAGCGCGCCAATTGCTGAACAAGCCAAGATACCGCTGGCGGGCTCGGGAACGACCTGCACCAGCGCGGTCGGCACGTTCGTCGGATCGAGGACGTCGCCCCCGGATGTCACGAACGAGAGGCCCGGCGTCAGGCTGAGCGCGTCGATCGTCGTTACGCCCAATGCCTGGCCAGTAAACTCGAATGTCCCCAGCAGCAACGGATTCGACAGGTCGGCGATCCCGGCAATCGATGTCTCGCCCAATGTGGCCTGGGTCAAGGTCACGCCAGCCGACGAACTGTCAAACGCCGGGCTGGGCGTGATATCGAGGGCCGACAGGATGGAGGCGATGCCCGACGGATTGTTGAACGACACCGTGATCCCCGCCGTCAGCAGCTCGTTGCCGATTCCGACCTGCGGGCCGCCCAGCGTCTGCGACAAGTAAACGGGGACCTGCACGCTCGCACCGATCCCGGGGCTCGTATAGGTCGCCTGATCGAAGGACAGCAACAAGGCGGCCGATGCACGGGCCGGCCAACTCAGTATCAGTGCCAGGCCGATGCAAGCAAGGATGCGACGCTTCATGATGTTACGCTCCTGGTGATCGAGACAAACTCGTGCTGTCTTGTGATTGAGAGACTGACTCGGCTATCGCAACAAGGGACCGCTTGACGTTTCACCACACCGACCGTGCCCGATTGCAAATAAAAAAGGTGCCGGGCATTTCCGCTAGCGGCGCGGAAATGCCGAGCACCTTTTGCTGAGCGCGTCTTGATCTGTGTCATTAGCGTTGCCTATTGCCGCCCGCGAACTCTTGGATTCGCAGGCGGCGGGGGTCTGATCGATCGCTGTGCTTCAGTCGCCCGAATAATAAACTGCAGAGACACTCAACTTGGGGACAACATGCACGAAAAAAGGCGCCGGGCATTTCCGATTCAATCACGGAAATGCCGGGCACCTCGTTGCTGCACGCATTGCGATGTCTGTCATTAGCTTTCTCGAAGGTACTCGGGCAATCCGATCTGCGATCGGCCTGGCCCGAAGTTCATAGCTTTAGTGTGGATGGATTACCCCCCCAACAGTCTGGATTAACATAATGGCGACCAAGCCGGTTGTCAACAACTTTCTGGACGATTTTTTTGTGCACACTTGGACGGCCAGGCAGACCGAGAATCCGGGCACTATCAGCGAAACCTTGTCGGGGAACCGGTCATTTGCAAATTGGCCGGATGATCACCAGACGGCTCGACGGGCACGCAAACTCAACCAAAGCAGAACGTCTCAGGCTTTTATCCGGACTTTTGTCAGGGCTTGTGCGGACGGGCGCCAACCGTCCGCTCGAAAACGGCAACGACGATGGAATCTTGATCGCGCTCGAAGTGCCGGAGGTGGACTTGGCCCATGTGAAAATTAGCCATGGTTTCCGCTTACGAGACTGGCTTGGGGACCATGGCCGGAGGCGAGGGCCTGCTGGGACTGCAGCACGCTTTTCAATCGGCGGGAGCCAAGAGCGTTGTGGCTGGATTGCGGAAGGTACCCGACCGCGCGACACAAATGTTGATGCAGCGGTTCTACGACAATTTGTGGCAGAGAGGAATGACGAAGCTCGGGGCGCTGCGCGAAAGCCCAGCGTTGGATGGCTCACAAAGCTCCGAAGCGGGCCGATCTTGTCCGCGGCCTCGAGCCTCTTGCCAGCTCCCAGCAGCCGCTTGATCAGTCAGGCCGCCTGTCGCCTTACTACTGGGCAGCGTTTGTCCTGTCCGGCGACTAGCGGCCGTGTAACGGGTCCGCCGTGCGCAGCCAAGCCAACACGGGCAAGCTGCTGGCCAACGACACGACGTCGATGTGCCTGCGATGGAAAGGTTGCAGCCAACTCGAACCTCGGACCCGTTTTTGTCGGACTTCTCGGCTTTGGGCATGGAGCATTGGCTCAATAAGGCGCATGGATATTTCGGACAGTTCATGTACAGCATCCCAGAAACCATCCAATTGCGGATTCTTGGGTCCAACGGTCAGCCCCTGTCCGGCGCCACAGTGAAGGCGTATCAGCTCGAGGAGCGGCCTGGGATCGGAAAACTCATCACCAATCAGGTGAAATTCCAGGCAACCACCGACGCAAACGGAGTCTTAACGCTACCCAATGTTCCCATCGATCCGGTTCTTGTCCCCGCGATCGCCACAGGCGACCAATTGCACGACAATCCATTTGGGTATGTCGACGTTGTGGGGCGCAACGGCGTCTTGCTATTTCGTGTCGAGTACAACGGCTTCATCGATCACGCCTGGTTGGACATCTCGGAAGCGAACGTCGCATTCTGGAAAGGTTCCACGACTGTGGCGACCTTTGAGCGCCAAGTTGCCCTTGGCGGGCCGATCCAAACAAAGCCGCCGGCTGAACTCACGGAAAACAACGCAAACGATTGGTCAACCTGGGCCCAGGGCGGAGCGGCCCACGTCGAAGACGACACGGCACGAAAGCTCTTCGGCGATGCGTCGGTCCAATTTGTCACCAACGGCGGGTTCGACAACTACCTGCGGTATCCGCGCACTTTTTCAGCGCAGTGGGATCTGACTGCCGCAGCCTGGATCTCGGTGAGCTGCTACGCAGAGAACAGTAATGACCCCCTTTTTCAAACCGACTCCGACCCGATCATTCGGCTGATTGACTCCGACGGAGACTCCTATCAGTACGAGTATTACGCGGGCGGAAATCCATTTCCGTTATTGAATGATTCGCTCAATATGTGGAGGTCCTACGCGATTCCGCTCAACGCTTCGAGTACGACAACCGATGGTTGGCGGCGAACATCGCAGGGGACTCCGGATCTCACCCGTATCCAGTACGTCGAAATCCATGCGGATACGTGGGGGGCGGGATTCACCTTGTGGGTCGACGGCCTGGGGTTTGGAGAGCCAGCGGCGGTCATTCGCGGCGTGCCCGCCAGCGTTCTCACCAACGTCGCAGTCAATCTCGACGGAAGCGGCTCGTATCAGCCACTTCCCGGCTTTAGCATCGGGCAGTATGAGTGGGATTTCGAATACGACGGGATGAACTTTAGTGCCGACGCAACCGGATCCGTGGCCAGCCATGCTTACGCGGTTGCCGGTCAACACGTGGTTGCCCTGCGCGTGACGGACGATCAATCGCCCGGCAGAGTCGGGATTTCGACTGCCACCGTGAATGTCGTAGCGACAACGACCACCACCACGGTCACTTCCAACCGTCCGTCCGGCTCTGTTTATGGACAGGCGGTCACATTTACAGCCTCGGTCAGTGCGGCCCCCGGCACACCCACCGGCCAGGTACAGTTCCAGATCGACGGTGTGAATTTAGGAGATCCGCATACGCTTGTCGGCGGATCGGCGAGTTTTATCACTTCAGCGTTGACTGCCACAACGCATGACATTACCGCCGTCTACACAAGCGACAATGCGAATTTTGCCAACTCGCAGGCCACCGTGAACCAGACCGTGGCGCCCGCGATGCTGACGATCAGGGCCGACAACAAGTCGAAAGCGTATGGCGCGGCGCTGCGTGCATTGACCGCCAGCTACAGCGGGTTTGTCAATGGCGACACGGCTGCCAGCCTGACCGTGCAGCCGACATTGTCGACGACCGCCACGACCACGAGCCCCGCGGGAACCTACCCGATTACGGTCACCGGAGCGGTTGCTGCGAATTACACGATTCAATATGTCGCCGGGACACTGACTGTGACCCCGGTTGGCGTCACCACCACAACGAGACTGATCACATTCCCACATGTCGGTTGGGCGGGCCAGTGTGTGACCTTTACCGCCACCGTGAGGCCGTCGACGGGCAGAAGCGCGCCGACGGGCACCGTCACGTTCATGGACGGCGACACGATATTGGCGACGCGTTCGCTGAGCGGCGGATGGCGTGTCGGGCGAGTGAGGTTCACCACATCGAGCCTTAGCGTCGGAACTCATTCGATTACCGCGGTTTACTCCGGCGACGCCAATTACAGTGGCAGCACGTCGCACGTTGTCAATGAAGTGATCAAGATGGTCGGAACAAAGCCAACGCTTTGCCCGCCGCGTCCTTGGGCTGTCGGCCACCATGCACCCATTCCGGTCCTGTCACAGCCTTCAACGACGCACCTGAATGCGCCGGGCAGGCCATCCCGGCCATTCGGCCTAACGGTCAACTGCGGTGGCTTCCACAGCGTCGTTACCGCCTCAAACCATTCGGCGTCGAACTTCGCTGCCGCAGGCAGTGAGCCAGCACGCCAGGCACGCGTCACCATTTCAAGTCACGCAGCCGACTTCGTACACGGTTTGTCCAAAGGTACACGCTGGCTAGTTCGCTAGCCATTTGGACCACAGGGAATCCCGAATCGACCATCGTCAGAAACGAGATCTTGCAGGCCTTCTGTCCTGCTTCCAGATGGAACTGGAATTTGCGGGTGTCGGGGTTAGCATAACCCTGAAGCCTGGAGAATTTCATGACTCGCGAACGCAAGACGCTTGCTGGGCCAGAGAAGTTGGTCATTCTGCGGCGGTGCCGCCGAGGAAGGAGGCCGAGATGGCGAATCGACTCAAGATGACCACGGTACAGTCCATTCTGACATTGCACGGGCGCGGCTGGTCGCAGCGGCGGATCGAGGTCGACTGGATGCAGATCGCTAGGCGGTTTCGCGTTACGTCGAGTTGGCAAGACAGACAAGCCAGCTCACTGCGGAAGCGGTTTCAAAAGCGGCCCGATTCGCGCGTCGCAGACCTGGATCGGGTAAGCCTCTGGTCAGCACCCACGCCGCGCCTCCGCCAGGATGGGGCGTTTTGGTGCAGGTGGCCCCCCGGTTT
>CAZUPX010001272.1:0-3319 GCA_964622155.1 uncultured Planctomycetaceae bacterium
ATGCCGGCCGATTGGTCGCCCACTGGTGGTCACCAAGGCGCAGCAAAACGTGATACTCGAGCTGGGTGGGCGACCAGCACTGGTGCAGCTTCAAGAGCTGTTCCAGTCTCTTACGCCCGACGAGCAGCGCCTGGCGCGGCAGGGTCTGCACGTCGGACAGGTGATCGACGAATATCGCGACGGTTTTGGGCGCGGCGATTTTCTGGTCCGCAACGTGCAAGGCTTTGACCCCGACAACGGCGCCATCGCGATCGGCGACTACGTGCGGGTTGGACAGACGGTGCAGTTTCACGTCCGCGACGCCGCCACTGCCGACGAGGACCTGCACGCGCTCGTCTCGGCGGCTCAGACCGGCCTGTCGGGCGATCCGCTGGGCGCGTTGTTGTTCACTTGCAACGGCCGCGGCACACGATTGTTCGAATCGCCCGATCACGACGCCAGCACCCTAGGACATTACTGGAACGGCCTGCCGGTAGCCGGGTTCTTTGCCGCCGGCGAGATTGGCCCCATCGGCGGCAAGAACTTTTTGCACGGATTCACGGCCAGCATCGTGTTGTTTGGTAGTGGTTAGTCGCGGCCATCGGAATGTTATCGTTTTTTGTCGTTTCACTAGTCCCCAGCCCCAAGCCCCTGACCCCTCCCATGCCCGTCCTCGACCAAGACTATTTCGCACGGCCGGCTCTGAAGGTCGCGAAGGACTTGATCGGCAAGCATCTGGTTCGCCGCGTCGGCACTGAAGTGATTGCCGCGGTGATCACCGAGACCGAGGCGTACATCGGCCCGCACGATCTGGCTTGTCATGGCAGCAAGGGTCGCACGGCTCGCACCGAAGTCATGTTTGGCCCGCCGGGTTGCTGGTACGTGTACTACATCTACGGCATCCATTGGATGCTCAATATCGTGACCGACGACATCGGCCATCCGGCGGCCGTGCTCGTGCGCGGAGCGGGCGCATGGGACGGGCCCGCGAAGCTGACCAAGGCACTGGCGATCGACAAGTCGTTCAACGCGTTACCCGCGGTGCGCAAGACTGGCTTATGGATCGAAGACCGCGGCTTCAAAATTCCGAGGGGACGGATCGAGCGCACGACGCGGATCGGTGTCGAGTACGCCGGCGATTGGGCGGTTAAGCCTTATCGGTTTCTAGTCAGCGGACAGTGGGACGGTAGACAGTAGACTGCAGGCAGTAGCCTGGGAATAAGCAGGTCAGCCGCCTTTTGCCTGGCCCGGGTTGGTTTGCAGTCCGCGGGGAGCGGCGAGGGTCTGAAGCACCTTGCCGACGATGTCTTGCGGATCGAGCGCCAGTTCGGCAGGCTCACCGGCGACCCAGACGTGGTCCCCTTCGCGGCGCGTCACGCGGCCCACGCGCACGGTTCTGCCGTCGCGCCGGAACGCCACCAAGTCGCCGCGTTCCAATTCGGTTCGAGAGGAGCTTTGCTTAAGGACGATGATGGAATCGCCCTGGTGAAGATCCGCGCCCGTAACCTCGTTTGCCGCTGTGTACATGCCGACCAGCGATCGAGCCACGATGATCGCCGCCACGACCAGCGCCGCGCCGGACGAAGCCACACCCCACGCGGTCCATTTCACCCAGCGAGGCAGATCGGCGGGCACGCGACTTAGCAAAGGCAACATGGTCTCGCGACCGCGCGTGCGCAGCAGGTAGATCGAGAATGTGATCACAAACGCGATCGACAAAGCGCCCAGCAACCACAGTGCGTCGGCATTGGTGTCGTCGTGATAGAGGTAACCGATCGTGAAGGCGGTGGCGTTGATGCCGGCGTGGGCGATCATGCACGGTATGATCGAGCCGCTGCGCTCGGCCAGCACGCCCAATACCAAGGCAAGGAACACGGGGGGCAAGAAGTTCCACGGGTTGACGTGAAACACTCCGAACAGCAGCGACGTGTAGATGAGCGCCCTTGCAAAGCCCTTGCGGCGCAGTGTGCCCTGAATGGCTCCGCGAAACAACGTCTCCTCGCAAATGCCCGGCAGCAGTGCGGCCACGAACCACATCGTGACCAGTTGACCGAATGTCGTGATTTCGAAAAATGGGATTTGCGGCGGCGGACCGAGGATGGGATAAGTCGCCAGCGCGATGCAAAGTGCAGGCCCGCAGCTTGTGATCCCCAACAAAGCGCCAACCAGCGCAGTGCCAGCTGAGACCTTGTGCCAGCCGAGCGCCTCCGCCGCTGGCAGGCCCTTCAGCCAGGCATAACCGATCGGCGGCGCCAGGATGAATAGCGCCTCGGTGATCATAAGTCCAGGATACATCGACCAAAGCTGCACGACCGCGCCGCCGATCCACGTCAGCGGAAAGCAAATGGCAATGAGCAGGTAGATCTGTCCCGCCCGGCGATCCACCCTGATAGGAGTCGCGCTTGTCGAGATTTCAGCGCTCGTCATGGCAAGACCGCATTGGATTTTGGAAGAGACTAGAGGATTGCAGGCAGGTCAGCTCTGAGCTTCCCGTTCCCTATTCCCTGTCCCCTACCTCCACCAGCACGTACGGGCCCTTCGGAATCACGGCGATCGTGGCCTCCGGTCCATACTCGGCCAGCGACTCGGCGACGGCCACTTCGACGCTGGGGGCGCTTTCGACGAATAGGCGGTCGATGGTGGCGGCGGGCAGGCCGTGGCTGACGACTTTGACCTTCGCCTTGCGGCGGACTTTGGCCAGCTCTTCCAACTGCCATTGGTCGAGCACGAAATACTCCTTGCCCAAGATCCGCTCGACGAACACTTCCAGGCTGGGGTTCTCGGAAAACAGCCGCTCGAACTCCGGACTGCCGATGCCCTCGGACAGTCCGGCCGCCAGGATGATCGTGCCACCTTGCTTAACGATTGGCAGGGCGCCGGTCAGTCCCTTCACTGCTTGATAAAACGTGGTGTCGAGCGGATAGCCGGCCGAGCTGGTCACGACGATGTCGGCCTCCTGGCTGATCTTGTCCACCACGACTTGCCGCACGAAGGCGACCCCTTCGAGAAACGCCTGCTCCATGTCGCCGGCCACAAATTTTAGGGGCCGCCGTTCGGCGTCGATCACCACGTTGACGATAAAGTCGCAGCCAGTGTGCCGGCCGATCCAGGTGTTTTCCTCGTGCACCGGATTGCCGTCCAAGATGCCGCAGTCGGCTTTGGGATGTTCCAGGAAGTCGGGCCCGTGCCAGACCCTAACGGTCTCCAGGGCCGCGATGCCCGGGCAGATCAGCTTCCGCCCGCCGGAAAAGCCGGCCATCAAATGCGGCTCGATCAGGCCGGTGGTGATTTTGAGATCGGCACGAACGTAGCGCGAGTCGATCCAGATGGGCACGCCGCG
>CAZUPX010001273.1:0-1649 GCA_964622155.1 uncultured Planctomycetaceae bacterium
GGGCGTCGTCGACGACGCCCTGCAATCCGAATCGCGAGATTCGAGTGCCCGCGTGGTTGATGGGATCGGGGTTGATGTATCGGATTTGACGGCGTCGGACTTTGTCGGAACCGCATTCGACGATCTGCCGGGCGCCGATTCATTCACAGTTAACAGCGGCTTTTTGCCTCGCGCGATGCCCGGCGCGCCTCCGACGATTGGCGACCTGCTCGCGCGGCCCGGAGATCCGGTTTTCATACAACAACTACCCGACCGTCGCCACAGCGCCTCAGATCACCCGCAGATCCAGCTTCTGGGTGATTCGAACGAAGCCGTGAACGCGGGCGGAGCTTCGTCGTCAGGGTCGGATCTCAACTCGCGCACGAAGGCGCTGCTTTCTCCAACGTCCGACGGCGGACCGCCGCTGGCGCGGCCGATCGTGCAGGTGTCGCTCAGCGATGCGAAGTTGATGAAGGTCCGCGACGAGGCGCTTGAGGCCGCCTCGAAGCGAGACGCCAAGACATGCAAAGACGTCGCCGAGGAAGTCGTGGACTACTACGACTGGCGGCGTAACTGCGAGCTGCGCGCGCTGAATGGAGATTATTGAGCTGGTTTCAAAGCTGTCTGTAGCTGGCCTCTGTGAGGCCGGCCCGTCACCACAGGTCCAGCAGCGTCACGGAGGACTTTGAGATGGATTTAGAGCGGCAGGTCTTGGAGAACCGACGGGCGCTGCTGGACGATCTCGACCGCCGCATCGAAGACGCGCTCAAACCTTTCGCCCGCGCCCTTGATTGCTTTCTGGCCACGCTGTTTCAAGCCCGGCTCCCGGCCGACTGGCGTCAACAGTGGCATGCCTTCGTTGCCGAACAGGCGGCGAAAGAATTCATTGTCGAGCCGCAATGCGTGCGCGAATTGGAAGAGTGGATCGAAGCCTGGTCCAAATTCTGTGGGCTGCTGCCGGTGGCCGATTTGGAAGTGCCCGAGGAGGCGACAACCGATGAACGGCCGCCGGTCAGTTTCGCACGGCCCAGGAGGCGGGCCACACAACTGCGTAGCGAATTCTTCTTCGATCAGAAGCTCGACGAAGCCCAGGCCCATCTGTTTGGGATCAGTCGGCTGCTTGAAGCCCTCGGTGACAAGCTCGAGGTGGCCAAGTTCGGTGTCGAGATCGACGTCGACAGCGAAGTCAATCGCATCGACGACCTCATTTGGCACTACAACGACGCCTTGGAAAGCGCGCGGGACGCCTGGCTACGTGACGGTCTTACGGGCGAGGCAAACACGCGGCTGCTTGAGATGCCGTCGCCCGGTAAGTTGGGATTGCCCATGTTTACCGACGACGAGCAGGCCCGGCGCTCCGAGAGGCAAGGACACGAAATCAGCCGCCGGATGAACGAGCGCGACGCGACGATGGGTCGAGTCATTATCGGCGTGCAGACGGTGGAATACGTCAGCATAGCGGCGGGCGTTCTGCTCGGCATTGGAACTGTGGCAACCGCGATCAAGAAAGGCGGCAAATGGACGGTCGTCAAGCTGATCGTTGGCGCGGGCGCGACGATTGCGACCGAGCACGGGATTGAGGAGGGCCTACGATACGCAGGCGCAGGCGAGCAAACGATCCGCGGCTGGCGATTAGCAGCCGCGATGGTAGCATTCATCTTGTTGCGAAG
>CAZUPX010001274.1:0-1918 GCA_964622155.1 uncultured Planctomycetaceae bacterium
CGGGATTCAACTTCCAGCCGTCGAAGAAGTGCTCGGCGTCATAGATCAGCTCTCGCCCCTCGGAGCACAGGTAGCGTACGCTGTCGGCGATCATCGCCAAGTTTTCCTCGAGAGTCGCCCGCAGCACCTCGCGAACATGAAAATCCGACGTCTTGCCAACCAGCGTGATGACCCGGGTGTTGGCGCCCAGCAGGGCCTTAATGCCTGGATCGTCCTCGGCGCGGATACCTCGGCGGCGAGTCATGCCGAACGCACAGACTTTGACGTGATCGAGCTTCAGTTTGCTCGCACGCTCGAAATACTGAGCATCCTTCTCGTTCGAGGCCGGAAACCCTCCCTCGACGTAGTCAAAGCCGAGGCTGTCGAGCCGCTCGGTGATGGCCAGCTTGTCTTGCAGCGAGAAATTGACCCCCTCGCCTTGGCTGCCATCCCGCAGGGTCGTGTCGTAGATCTGAATGCGACGCATGGCTTCACTTCCCGCCAGTTACACTGTGCAAAAGTTCGTGCGTAAAACAAAACAGCCCCGCGGCCTTCGATTCGGGCCGCGGGGCTGACGGTGATTAGATTGAATCCCTCGCCCTTACGGCCGCGCCTCCCGGATGATAATAATCACGCCGACCGCGATCGGTCGCTGCGAGGCACTACAGACGACAGGCCGAGTGAACATCGAAAGGTCTCTAAATCTTAATCTTATGGCCGCGAGGCCTTCAGCATACGTCCCGTCAAAACGCGTGTCAACTCATCGCGCCGACCCACGGCCGGTCCAGATCACCAACCTCAATTACACTTCGATCGCGATCGCCGGTTCCGCAAATGAATCGCTGTCGGATTCGATGCCGATCTGACCCGGCTCGTTCAGGCGATTCATCCGGGCGGCCACGGCGTTGACTTCGTCGGCCATGCTCTGGAAGAAATCGTTCTTCCGTAACTTAATTGGCCTGACGCTTTCGCCGGCCGCCAGTTGCCGCATCGTCTTGCGAATCCGCACCAGCGGTCCAACGATTCGGTTGCTGATGAAAGCCGTATCGAGCAACACGATGGGCAGCATCATCAAGGCCGAGATCGCCACCACGGAATGGTCGTGCCATAGCTTGGCCAAGTCAAATTGGCCCAAAAAGGGCCCATCGGGGCTATTGGCGATTTGGAAGATGAGCGTCAGTTGGACGACCGCCAGGGCGAACAAGAGCCAATACCCCGCGGCTCGCACCAAAAGCGCGCCTTGTACCTTTGAGTCGACCAGGAGTTTTTTGCGTGGAGTGTATCGCACGACCGTGCCTCAATTATCGGGTGAGTAACGAGAAAAGTTCTCGTGCCCGCCGGCGGGCACGAACAGCATCAAGGAGCATGGCTGCTCAGTCGGCACAAAGATGCCGCGAACAGGTATAGCAAGCGTAGGCCAAAATCCTGCAGGACGGCCACCGTCCAGCACGACATTTGCCTGGATTTTTAAGCCAAAATTGGATGCGCCGAACCGTTCAAAACGCAGTCGGCGGCGCTAGAACCGAATCGATCAGATCGACTCGATCCGCAGGGGGTTTTTGCGGAGAAATGCCTCGGCTTCGGCCCGATCGAACACGCCGTCGGTGGCGCTAATCGAACGCACGCAACTGGCCCCGATCGCGCTACCCCAACGCAAACAATCGGCCAAATCGTCGCCACGCAGAAGACCGGCAATAAAACCGGCATCAAAGGCATCTCCGGCGCCAGTCCCCCCTTTGTACTCCATGGCAAATGTCGCGGCGCGAAGTCGAGACTTGGCTGAAATCAACACGCTTCCATCGCCGCCACAAGTGATCACAACCGTGCGCGCGCCGGCCGCGACAAACCGCTCCGCTTGCTTCACCGGGTCATCCAAACCCGTCAGCGCCGCGGCCTCGTCGCGATTAGGAAGAAACAGGTCCGTGTGGGCCAGCACGCC
>CAZUPX010001275.1:0-4169 GCA_964622155.1 uncultured Planctomycetaceae bacterium
GTTCGGACCGCGCGCCTCGGTGAATGTACAAACTGTCGGTGCCGCGAGCTTTTTTGAACCAATGTTCGTCGTCCACGAGGCACAGCTCCGACTCGTCGTCAAGCTTCGTGACCAGGTCGACTTGCGGCCCGCCAAACCACCGCAGCCGGTTCGGCAGGCTCTCGGCCGGAGGCCAGTGCCCCACGAAGCTGCCGGCCTTGGCGCGCAAGTCAATGTCGAGATTCGTCGCCCGCTGGCCGTGAAACGTGATCAGCCCGAACGGCGCAATGCGGCGAGCCGTGCCCGTCGCTGGCGCCGCAGCGGGGGTCGCAGGCGCGCCGACGAAATTGACCGCATTGCCTCCGGCCACAAGGACATTGCCTCCGGCCACAAAGACGCCAAGGGCGCCTTGGTTATTGGTCGTGTTGCCAGCCACCGGCGTCATGCGCTGCGAGTGAACTGTCGGCGGAAGCGCCGAGGCGTACATGTTGCGCGCGTTGGCCGGCAGGCCCGGGCTTTCCAAAACCCACAAGGAAAAGTCGTGAACTTCGAAGTTGCCCTTCGGTTCATCAGCGCAAGCTTGTGCGGCAAGGAACATCGCTAGCGCGAACGTCGACAAAATGACTTGTAATCTGATCACGTCGATACGGCTGGCTGGCCGCCTCATTGGGTCGGAAATCACTTTTTTTCGCTACGGAACAGCCGGGGCTCGGCCCACAGCACTCGATCGCCGACGTCTTCGCCCTGCCCAAAGTCCACTTCGAGCGTCATCTGCCTGGCCCCCGAAACGGCGACTTCCACCGGCAGCGGATCCTGGTCGGCGCGAACATCGTTGTTGGCAAAAGCCTCTCGCCCGTCGACCGTCACACGGCACAGCACGCGGCCGCGGCCGCCGGCCGAGTCGTCGAAACCGAGCGTGGCTTTGAACTTGTCGTACTGCTCGTCCAACGCGTACGTCAGTAGGCAGCGCGAGTGCATTCCCAGTGATTGCGCGGGCTGCTGACCCTTCAGCTTTGGCGGCCCTTCGTCGAATCCCTGATTCCGCCGCCAGTGCAGCACCCGGCCGAAGTACGGAACCTCTTCCACGGCCGTGGGTTCCAAGTCCGAGAGATAGACCACTTTGCCGTTGCGAATGCGAATCTCGGCCACGTCGTTTGCGGGCACCGATAGCTGCGCGTTCCACGGCATTTCAAGCTCGAGCGCGCCATCGGTCAGCGCTACCCAACGGCCGGACACCGTTTCGCCAGAGGCTAGAACGAGAGTCTGATACACACCGTCGGGGCCGGCGATTTTTGGATGCGCGGCGAAGACGACTCCGAGCAGACGGTCTTGCTTGATCGAGCGGTCGGCTCCCTCGAACTTCAGGCTCAACTTGCCATCAGCCAGCCGCTGCACGCCGCCGACCACCTGGGCCGCTGTTTTGTCGGGGGCCACCAGAAACACGACGTCGTCAGCCACGGGGTTGGCCATCTGTTTGTCAAAGTCCGCACGGGCACCTCCCGGCGCACTATTGCCAAACCACACGCCTGACACCCGCACGGCCGGAACCCTCACTTCGGCCTTCCACGACGTGCGCACCACGATCGGCTCCGCGTCGAGCTCCACCAGGTCGCCGCGCAGGCGGCCGGAATCGATCAAGAAGACTTCCGTCTTGGCGGCCGGCACGGGCACGGTCTTGGCCACCTGGCCGGGCTGTTGGCCGCGATCGACCTTCTGCTGGTCGCTGGTGTGTGTCGTACCCTTAACGCTGGCCTTCGACGTCGAGTCGTCGCCGTAGGTGAACGTCAGGTCGAACGTCTGGCCCGAACTGTCGTCCGAGGCGGGCTCGATGTACAAATCGGCCTCAGGGGCCACAGCGTCACGCGCGATAGCCAGCCGCCAGTGCGGCGACTGTGACGTGTCGAGCCGCCACACGCGCAACTGCTTGGCAAAACGGCAGACGACCATCACCTGCTTGAGAGCCAGCGGCTTGAGCTTTAATGCGCGGAGGTGCAAATCCTGTATGCCGTTTCCGCCAGGTGCGCCGCCGACCTGCACCAGGTCGTGATTGTCCTGCCCGATCCAGACCACGTCGCCCTGGGGCGCCGTCGCGGCTGCCTTACCCAATTCGATTCGCGCCACGTCAGCCAGGTCGACCGCGCGCGGTGGATCCGTGCCGAGCGTGAGCTTGCCGTCCACCAGACTCACCAACGGGCCCGAAATCCGCTCGTCGTCGGCCGTGGTCACCACGCCCTCGATCGGCCCGGGCTTGGCGTCATCGGCTGCGGCCGGCGCAAGGGCAAGCAATCCCCACACAGTCAACGCGGCGGAGTATCTCATGGCATCGACTGGGGCGCTAGGATTTCTTGGGCGTGAGGGGGGCCGGCCCGGCCTTTGACTTCACGGGCGGAGCCGATGTGCCGGTGCCTTCGTCCGCGGCGTCGCCGCCAGCCGGTTTCTCCTCGGCCAGACGGCGATAGTAACGCTCCAGAATCTGCTGATAGTGGGCCGGAAATCCTTCGGTCATCGATTGCAAAATCTGCTCGCGCTTGTGCGCCGGCAGGTTGCCCCAGGCGTTGCCGTTGCGTCGCGCGGCGTGCATCGGACCCGAACCGCCGGGCCCGCCGACGATCATCGAGTCTTGCAGCGGTTCCTCGGGCTGGCCGCCACCATTGCCCTGACCCCGATTGCGCCGCTGTTCCAGCAGCTTGATCAGCGCGTCGAGCTTCTCCACCGCGTCGAGCTGCTTCTGCTGCGTTGGCTTATCCGTGAGCAACTTGGCCAATCGTCCGCCGGCCGACTGCATGTCGGCAATCACGTTGCCCAGCGGGTCCAGGTCGTCTTCTTCTTGAGCCCAGGCAGGGGCACTGCCCAAACAGAATACGACCGCGACGCCAAGGATGAATCGCTTCAGGAGCGTGGACATGGCTTTGTGCGCCTTGGGTGATCGACTATTCGGGTTCGGGGATGTCGTCACCCCGTTCCTCAGCCAGCCGCTGAGTGGCGTCGCGAATATCTTCTTGCCGGCCTTCGAGGGCTTCGATCCGCTTTCGCAGTGCCGGCGAGAGTGTGGCATTCGACCGCTTGCCGTCGGTCTCGGCCGTGTTCTCCTCGGCGCGGACTTGCAGCAGGCGAATCATTTTCAACTCGGAGATGATGCGGTTGCGCTCTTTCCGTTGATCCTCGGGCGATTGCCCGCCGCGCTGACCGCGCTTGCTGTTGGCGTCAGACATTTCGGAGACGACCTCCAGCATGGCTTTCAGATCGACTTCAATTTGTTGCTCGGCCTTGACCACGTCGGCCGACGCGTCTCCTTCGGTCAGCGAGACTTGAACGGCTTCGGTGGCGTCGCGCACAGCCGCCAGGGCCGCCGGCAGTGCGATGCCAAATTCGGTCTCTTCAACGATATTGATCAGCTCCTCGGCAATGCCGGTAATCTTCTCCTCGCGCTTGGATAATGCTGTCAGCGCGCTCAGCGCCTGGCGCGCGCCCTCTTTGACGCCCGGCGCTAGCGCCGTGGTGCGCTGTCGCACGGCGATCTGCTCTTCGAGCATCGCCGTGAGCCCATCGGTAACGCGCTTTTTGACCTCGCGGCGCAACTGCCGGGCCAGGCGTTCGGCCTCTTCAGCCAGAAGTTCCTCGGCGAACTTCAACGCCCCCAGCGCCTTACCTTGCTCACGATTGCCGGTGCCAGCCTGCGAGTTTCCAAAGGCCCCCTCGGCGTTGCCCATCGAGCCGGTGGCTCGCATCAACTCGGCCAGCGCTGCCGTTCCATTGGCGCCAAGCTGTCGTGTCTGCTCCGTGATATCCTCGGTCGAGCGTCGATTGCCCTCCTGGTCTTTGCGCATGGCGGCAAACTTCTCTTTATCGAGGGCCGCCATGGCCTCCGCTTCGCGCTTGGCGACCTCGTCCAGTTCCTTCTTGAGATTGTCGAGAGCTTTTTGCATCGGCTCGGCGGCCTCGGCTGGAGACGTCTTTGCGAGGGCTTCCGCGGCCGACTGCATGTTGCCGGCTGCGGAACCGAGAGTTTTGGACGGCGCACCACCTTCGAGGACGGCGGCCAGAGATTGAGTCTCCTTGTGGGTCGCCTTTTGAGCCTCACCCAACTTGGCCACGGCATCACGCTCGGTTTGGTCGAGCTCGGCCTTCTTGGCAAGTGGCGAGTTGGTTTCGATGTGAGCCGTCTGCTGCTTGACCAGCTCTTCGAGCGT
>CAZUPX010001276.1:0-3086 GCA_964622155.1 uncultured Planctomycetaceae bacterium
GCTGTTGAATGCGGGCTCGCTATGCGTCGCGCTCAGGCGTAGGACCGTGCGCGCGCAGGCCGCAGGCCGCCGCTCCAACTGTTCGCCCTCGCGACAGAACTGCCCAGTGTGTCCAGCCCGGCGCACGAATTCTAAAAATAACTTACGTCCAGCGCCATGGACGTAACTTGAGCGCCGCTCGACTTACGTCAAGGGCTTTCGCCGTAAGTAGAATTCTCTGCCGCGTGCTGGCTCGCCTGGACACTTGGTGACTCCTATTTCTTAAGCGACGAACGGACTATCCGCACGGTGCTTATCAGGAGGATCCCACGTGGCGAAACGAAAACC
This sequence comes from uncultured Planctomycetaceae bacterium, assembly GCA_964622155.1. Taxonomy (GTDB): domain Bacteria; phylum Planctomycetota; class Planctomycetia; order Pirellulales; family PALSA-1355; genus CAZUPX01. Next base: position 328 of record CAZUPX010001276.1, read on the forward strand.
CAAGAGCCAACCCGAGGCGCGTCGACCCAAGAATCTCAGCGATGGACAGCGAACCTATCGTGCGCAGGGAAAACGGATCCTGACGCATTGCGTGGGCGCGTTGCCGATCATCAACCGGCTGCTCAGACGGATGCGATTGCAGGAATTCTTAACCCGCCATCTGCCAGCGGAAGACGACCGCACCAAAGTCGACACACCACGTGTGGTGCTGTTGTTACTGAGGAACTTGCTTGTTTCGCGCCAACCCATGTATGGAGTCGCCGAGTGGGCGCGGAACTTCGGACCCGAGCTATTCGATCTGTGGCCCGAGGATCTCGAGCATCTCAACGACGATCGCGTGGGACGTTGCTTAGACCGGGTCTTCCAGGCGCTGGATACGAATCTGATCATGGACGTCGTTGCGCACGTTGTGCGGGAGTTCGAGGTCTGCTTGGACGAACTTCACAACGACTCCACGACGGTCTCCTTCTTCGGCGACTATCCGCATGCCCACGCGGAACAAGACATCGCCGGCCAGACCGCTCCGGCGATCACCTGGGGCCACAGTAAAGACCATCGCCCCGATCTGAAACAACTGCTCTATATCTTGACGGTCAGTGACGACGGCGGCGTGCCGGTTTACTTTCAGGCGGCGAGCGGCAATGTCGTCGACGACCAGACGCACCAAGCCACTTGGCGGTTGCTGGCCGAGTTAGTGCAGCGGCCCGACTTTGTGTACGTCGCCGACTGCAAGCTGGCGACCACCGAAAACATGAATGAGATCGCCCGCCAGGGAGGCCGCTTTATCACCGTCTTGCCCGCCACACGCAAGGAAGACGCCCAGTTTCGCGAGAGACTGAGCGAGAGGCCGGAAACAGTTTCTTGGCGTGAGGCGCATCGGCTCACCCACGATGACGGTACGCTGCGCGACTTGTTTCGCGTCTGCACCGAGGAGCAGTTGAGCAAGGAGGGCTATCGGTTGTTGTGGTTTCACAGCCGCGGCAAAGCGGAGTCCGACGCCACGACCCGCGCCCGTCGCTTGCAAAGGGCCCTCCGTGAGTTGACCGATCTCCGCGCCCAGCTCGCCGGTCCGCGAACTCGTTTCCGCAAGCGAGAGCTAGTGGCCGCGGCAGTGGACGCCATTCTCGACGCGCATGCCGCGCGCGACTATCTGCAAGTCGAGATCCAGGAACACCAGCAGCAGAAGTATCGCCAGGCGAGCCGCGGCCGTCCCACCAAGAACACCCAGTACACGCGCCAGGTGCAGAGGCGTTTCGATGTGCTCTGGGAAGTGGATGGAAAGCGACTCGAAGTCGCCGCGGCGGGAGACGGCGTGTTCCCGCTGATCACGAACCTTCGCGACTGGAACGCGGCGGAGGTGCTGAAAGCCTACAAGCGGCAGCCGATCATTGAAAAACGGTTCTCCCAGTTGAAGACCGATTTCTGCGTCGCCCCGGTGTATCTCAAGAGCGTGACCAGGATCGTAGGATTGCTGGCGGTCTACTTCTTTGCGTTGATGGTGCAATCGTTGCTGGAGCGCGAGCTACGCCGGGCGATCCAATCGCAGGGCCTGGAGTCGCTGCCGCTCTATCCGGAGGGGCGTGCCTGCGTTCGGCCGACGACTCGGCAAGTGCTGGACGTCTTCGAACCCATCGCCCGACACGCCATCTTCTCCACCGGCAGCGACGAATTCGAAATGTTCACCACCGAGTTGGCCCCCATCCATCGCCTGATCCTCAAGCTGCTCCGCATGCCAATGGCTGATTACCGCGCCTGATGATCAGCCCGCCCAGAAATTCCGAGATAATTGAACGCCGATGTGCGGAAAGAACGCTGTACTGCGTACTCTGTACTCATTAACCCGACTTACTCACACCGTCGTTTTGTGAAAAGTAAAATCATCGCGCGATTCCCGGTGTTTCATGGGGTGTGAAAGACATTCCACCAGCGGCCAGGAGAACACGCGATGGGTGAAGCACAGGAGTGGCTATTTGAGCCGAGTTTCAATCGTGCCGTCAAGGTTTGCGCGTGCGACGAGCGGATCACTTCGGACAGCGGCTTGGTCTTGCTGCGTGAAGCCGATCATCGGCTGGGGTTGACCGAGTGGTTGGCCGAGCGGCTGTTCGATCCGCGCCGGCAAGACCTCGTGCGCTATCAACTGGTGGAACTGTTGCGTGAGCGGCTGTACGCGCTGGCCATGGGTTACTCTGCGCAAGACGACGCCGACCGCCTGGCGCACGATCCAGCGATGAAGATCGCCGTGTGGAATGCCCGCGGCGATCAAGTGTTGCACGAGCGTTTGGCCAGCCAGCCGACGCAGTCGCGGTTGATCGACATCCTGACGCTCACGCCCGACAACCGCGCGGCGCTGCGTGACGCGCTGAGCGAGATTTGCGAGCGGCATCTGCGCGCCACCGGCGGCGACCACGCCGCTCGGAAAGTGACCGTCGACATCGACAGCTTTCCGCTCCCCGTGCATGGCCGGCAGCCGGGCGCCGCTTACAACGGCCACTACCGAGAGTTCATCTATCATCCGCTGGTGGCCAGTTACTCGGTGGCCGGCAAGTACGACAGCATGCAAGAGGGGCACCGCCTGGGCAACGGCTTTTTGCACGCCATCTTGCGGCAGGGTCAAGTCCACACGGCGCAAGGTGTGAAACGGTTCCTGCAAGAGGTGGTTCGCAAGGCCCAGCGGTTGGGCCACGTGCTCGATTTTCGCCTCGACGCCGGCTACACCGACGGCGCGACGCTCGACTATCTGACCGACGAAAAACTGCGTT
>CAZUPX010001277.1:0-1831 GCA_964622155.1 uncultured Planctomycetaceae bacterium
GAACGATTGGCGAATACACCACCTCGGGGGCCACGGTCAACGCCTCGCTCGTCACCGGGTTGAATCAACCGCTTGGCATCGCGGTGTCTGGAGGGAATCTGTTTGTCGTGAACTCCGGCAGCAAAACGATTGGCGAATACACCACCTCGGGGGCGACGGTGAATGCGTCTCTGATCACGGGGCTGAGTAACCCGTGGGGAATCGTCGTGGTGCCCGAGCCCTCGACCTGGGCGCTGCTCGCGACAGGCGCTGGTGCGCTCTTCGTCTTGGGCCGCCGCAAGAGCAAGGCCGCGTCAGCGGCGGCCTCAGCGCGCAAGCCGGGGACGCCAACCCCGCGATGCCGCTCGACAGACGAAGCTGGCTGCTCATGATCGATCGCAGGCGCCGCGGCCCGATGTCGGCAGTCGGTGTCACCGCGGCCCTAAACGCTTCTCGATGTCCGGTTCCACGACGCCGAACGTGGCTTCGTACTGCTGGAGGGCCGATTGCAGGGCGCCGAGCAGCCGCGTGGCGGTATACATGCCAAGCGAGATTCGTTGGCCAGCCTCCCATATCGGATCCGTGGCCGGATCGACCGAGCGCATGCCCAGATCCAGAACGACTTCTTCGGCCGTGGAGATCACTCGACAGAAATTGACGTAACGCGTGTTTAAGCGAGCCAGATCGAGCGTGAAACCTTCCGGCGGATCGGGGGCCGGAACGGATGGGTTGACGGCGGGTGTATCGCTCACAACAGGTTCTCCGCTCGTGTCGGCTGATTGACAACACTGGGCCCAAAGCCGACGCGGTTGGCGATATCGTTGGGCCGGTGCCAGCCGGCTCATTTATGCGGCGGAGGGATGACAAATCCCAGCGAGTGGAACGACTTCACCTTCACCACGTCGACGATCTTGATAGCTTGAATGTTCTGGTACGCGACCAGCACCATGCGGGCGCCAACCGTGTCCGGCGCTCGACGCTCGAGGAGCACCATCTCTTCGCTGGTGGCGAACCCTTCGAACGGGATTTGTTCGTCGAACGACGTCACCAGCACGCCGCGCCGATCGAGCTCCGCCGGCCATTGTTGAAAACACTGGCGCCAGATGTCGGCAACGTCCTTGGCCATGATTTGAACTCTGCTTCCTGCTGCAGGATTTGTCCAAGCCTACTTCAAATCGTCAACCAGTTGCAAATAGCTTTTCTTTTCCACCGGTGTGAATCGATTGAGATCCACGCCAATCTGCTGGGCCTGGGCCAACGCGTTTCGCGCGGCTTCGATGTTTTTGGCTTGCTTCTCGGCTTGCGCCAGGTGAAAGAACTTGGCGGCCGACGGCGGAATGTCTGCCGACGCCGAACGCAGATCGACGACGGCTTGCTCGACCTTGCCTTGCGCCATCAGGGCCAGCGCCCGCGTATCGAGCAGATCCGAGACGGGACCCATGACGCGCATCGCGTCCTCGATCAACTTGAGCGCTTCTGCCACGTTTTTCGGATCTTTCGTCAACGCCAGAATGAAGGCCAGATTGTTTTTTACGATCGCGATTTGCATCGGTGAGGCCTGCTTAAATCCAAGCAATTCACGATAAATCGCGATCACGTCGTCATATCGGCCTTGCAGGTCGTACATCTCCGCCTGCAACAATTTGACTTGCGCCACGTCCGTTTCCGTTCTCAATCCGGTCTTGGTCCACTCCTCAAGGGTCCGGAAGCGCTCGGGCTTGGCTTGTTCAGGATGCCGGCGCAGCGCGTCCAGTGCCGATGGAAGTATTGCGGTTATCGGTTGATTCTTGCGAGCATCATCCAATAAGGAAAATGCCTTGTCGAGGTCGCCGCGCCGTCCGACGTATGCCGC
>CAZUPX010001278.1:0-1962 GCA_964622155.1 uncultured Planctomycetaceae bacterium
CGGCGGTGCGAGTCGCGCCGGTGCGATTCACGGTTAGGGTGTTCGTGCCAGTGACGAGGTAGCTCGACGGGAAGGACTGCGTGACCAGGTCGCCGCTGCAATCGCCGTACTGGCCGCAGTTCTGCGGGTTGGATGACTTGGGCGAGGCGCAGGTGTCTTCGTTCGAAGCGCCCGTCGCGGGATAGGTGCCGGAAGAATAGCTGGTGCCACCGCAGAAGCCGCCGACTTGCGTTCCGCAGCACTGGAACTTGACGCCGCCAGTGGTTTGCAGGCTGCAGTAGGCGGGCAACGGATTGATGTTCGCGTAGTAGCCCCCGCCGCATTGGCCGTTGGCATCGACGGTCGGCCGCGTGAGCGTGTGACCGTTAAGCACGGCGTCGTGAATCTCGTCGGACCACTTATTGAAGTTGCAGACGTTGATTGCGACGAATGGCCCGCAGCAGCACTTGGGATCGGTCGTCAGTGCCGCGCTCGCGGTCTTGCGCAGCAGCTTGGTGGTGTTGGACTTTCGTTTGAGGGCGACCATCAGCAGCTCTCAATGCCGATGATGTCGCTGTCGGCCGCATCGTCGGGCTTCGGGAACGACTTGATCGTGCGCTTCGTCTGCTGCAGCTTGGTCGGGTTGCCTCCGCTATCCGTCTTGACGTTGATGTCGACCGCCACGTCCTGCAGTTCGACAATGTTCTCTGGATTACTATCGTCATTGCCAGACATGACGCAGATCGTGCGCTTCCACTGCCGCAGCACCGTCGGGTCATCGGGGTCATCGACTTCCACGGCGATGTCGACCTGCACCTCCTTATGAATGACGTCCATCAGCAGATAGGCCGGCTCTTCGCCAGAGAGATCCTCGACGAGCGCCACGGGCGAGCCGTTCGTGCCGGCTTTGCGCAGCCAGTTCGACGCTGTCGTGATTGCCGGCGCGTCCTCGCCATCAAGCGCTACCACACTGCCAACGCTCGCGGTAGTGTCCGTCGATTCGAGCGTGCCCGAGAGTGTGGCTTTGAACCACCGCGTTCCGCCGGTGCCGCCCGACTTGATCGCGTAATACAGGCTGTCGAACGGGTCCTGATAGACGTGAATCTTGTCGGACGTTTTGATGTCGACGTCGTTGGACCAGTTCGTCGCGCTGACGATCGTACCTGTCGAGAGCGTTACGTTGCCGCTGGCGCCGGCCGCAATGTTGGCGTTGGCGGTCGAATGCCAGATCTTTGTCTGCGGCTGCCCGCCGGTCTTGATGAGATAATAGGTGTCGTCGACCAGGTCCTTGAAGCACAGGCAGCGATCCCCAGGCAGTAGCACGGTATCGACCGACCAGTTCGTGGCAGTAATCGTCGAGCTGTCGGGCAGGACCACGCTGCCCGTGCCGCCGGCGGTGATGCCCGTGGCGAGGGTCACGTGGTAACAGTAGTTTTCCTTGTGGTCGAGCTTCACCCACAAATGGCGCAGGCCCGTCCCTGGGGCCGGCATGAGCAGCTCCACCGGCCCGACCTTGCTCGTAATCAGCACCGTAGCGCCGGCAGATGGAACAGCGTGCTTGTGAGCGGGGTCGAGGACGAAGATATGAGCCAGGCAGACGCCCGCCACCTGTGCCGGCCCAATCTGGCCGGCTTTGATTGGCCGGTTGAGTATCGCAAACTTGCTGCGGACGGGATCGGCCACCAGATTGCCTTCAAACCAGGGATGTTCCTCCGACACGTCCGTGAGCAGGTGTGCTCCAAGCTGGACGAGCTGGCCACGCCCCAGGTCGCTACCCGTCAGATTGCGCACTTCGACTTGGACCCGTGATTGCGAGCTGGGCAGCCCGTCGCTCGCCCCTTGCAGCCGTCCTTCCTTGTGGGCATTCACGACATCGATCGTGTCGTTTATGAAGCCGGCACGATGGATGGGCGTTTGCTTAAGTTTCTGGCCGCTTGTGACTTTTTCCCAGGCCATGCTCAGCTCCAGCCGAATGCGGCGGCG